>JANMAM010000128.1:0-55305 GCA_031359795.1 Gemmatimonadaceae bacterium | reverse complement strand
ATGGACGACTCGCTGTATTTTTCCGAGCAACACCTCGCCGTTCGCGACATGGTTCGCGATTTCGCGCGATCTGAAGTGGCGCCGATCGCGCGCGAGTGCGATGCCGACGGCCGCTTCCCCTGGGAAAACGTGCGACGGATGGGAGAGCTCGGGTTGCTCGGCATGCCCTGGCCCGAGGAGCTCGGCGGATCGGGGCTCGACCTGCTCAGCTACATGCTCGCGATCCACGAGATGGCGAAGGTCGACGCTTCCCATGCGATCACGATCTCCGCACACACAACGTTAGGCACGTCACCGATCGTGAACTTCGGTACCGACGCGCAGAAGCAGCGCTACGTGCCGCTGCTCGCGTCGGGCAAGGTGCTCGGCGGATTCGGGCTGACGGAAGCGAGCGCCGGGAGCGACGCCGGCGGGACCAAGACCACGGCGGTCCGGAAGGGCAGCCATTACCTCCTCAACGGCAGCAAGATCTTCATCACCCACGGCGGCGTCGGTGAGATCTTTGTCGCAACGGCGGTCACGGATCCGTCGAAGGGAACGAAGGGAATCAGCTCGTTCATCCTCACCAAGCAGACCACCGACCTCGACGCGACGCGGGCCGTTGGAATCGGCCACGATGCATCGCTTCCAGCGATGGCGGGATTTCGCTCGGGGAAGAAGGAAGACAAGCTCGGATGGCGCGCCTCCGACACGCGCGAACTGATCTTCGAGGACGTCGAAGTTCCGGTCGAGAACCTCCTCGGCGAGGAGGGGAAGGGATTCTCGAACTTCATGCGGACACTCGACTCCGGGCGGGTCGGCATCGCCGCGCTGTCGTTAGGCATCGCCGAGGGAGCCTATGAGGAGGCCGTGAAGTACGCCTCGCAGCGCAAGCAGTTCGGCCATCGCATTGCGGACTTCCAGGGAATTAGCTTCCAGCTCGCCGACATGGCGACCGAGATCGAAGCCGGCAAGCATCTCACCTATCACGCCGCCTGGCTCGCGATGCACGGCAAGCCGTTCGCGAAACAGGCCGCGCAGGCGAAGCTCTTCTGCTCGGAGCTCGCGATGCGGAACACGATCAAGGCGATCCAGGTGCACGGCGGCTACGGGTACACGAAGGACTATCCGGTCGAACGCATGATGCGCGACGCCAAGATCTGCGAGATCGGCGAAGGCACCTCGGAGATCCAGCGCCTCGTGATCGCGCGGCACATTCTGAAGGAGCTCGCGGATTGACCGCCTCCGAACTCGCCAAGAAGCTGCGGCTTCCGCTCGGCTTCGTGCTGGCCGCGCTGTACGTCATCTTCGCCCCACGGGCGCCCACCTTCACCTGGCAGTCACTGCTGATCGGTGGCGCGATCGCGTTGCTCGGAGTCCTGATCAGGGGATGGGCGTCAGGTCACATCATGAAGAACGACCGCCTCGCGACGAGCGGCCCGTACGCGCACACCAGAAACCCGCTCTATTTCGGCAGCTTTTTGATCGCGGTTGGATTCGCGGTCGCCGCGCACTGGGCTCTGATCGTTCTCGTCGCAATCTTCTTCCTCGTCATTTACGCGCCGACGATGGCCCGCGAGAAGGCCAACATCCGCGGGCGCTTTCCCAACCAGTATCCGAAGTATCAGAACAACGTCCCGGCATTCTTCCCGCGCGTCATCCCGTGGCGCGCTCCGGATCAGCCGGCCGACGGTGTCGGCTTCAGCATGCCGCTCTACATGAAGCACGGTGAATGGAAAGCCGCGTTAGGCTACGCCGGGGCGATGGCATACCTGGCGATTCGGCTTTGGTTCAAGGCACGCCACGGCGCCTGAGTGCGTTGCGCGCAACTTCCTTAATCGTTACATATCAACCAGTTGGCATTTGATTTCTCCGCCTGTTCAGCGTTCCGCGACTCGGCTCGCCGCGCAGGCTTTTCCGCGAAACGCTCGGCCGAAGCACCATCGGCGCGAGCGGTGCGCGACTTCTCCCCGACGCGTCCCGGTGATCCTGTCACCACTTGATCGTACGTTCACCGTCCTTATCCCGACGCCTGCGCAGCCGCGCAGCCGCCGGACGGAACGGACGTGCACGATCGCGCGCCATCCGGCGAAGACTCCGATTGCGACGTTGCGCGCTTCACAGGCAGAAGCGCCGGCGGCCGTCCACCTATTTTCTCCCTTCCGTCCCCCGCACCCCGTCGAGTCGCCGGGCGTGCGTGCGTGGACGGGCACAGATGAAACGCGAAATTCTGATCAACGGCAACCCGCGCGAGACGCGGGTCGCCATCATCGAGGACGACCAGCTCGTTGAACTGCTCGTCGACCGCCCGGAGAACCGGCGCATGGTCGGCGACATCTACCTCGGCCGCGTAGACGCGGTCCTCCCCGGCCTCCAGGCCGCGTTCGTCGACATCGGCACCGACAAGGCTGCGTTTCTGCACGCTTCCGACCTCGTGTACCCCGAAGCCGAAGCGCCTGACGATGACGACGACGCCGAAGACGACGAGGATGGCGACGACGAGTCGCCCCAGCCGGCGAAGGCGAAAGGCCGCGGGCGGAATGGCGGGCCCGAACGCGAGATGCAGCCGATCCAGGACCTGCTCAAGCGCGGTCAGGACATCATCGTCCAGGTGTCCAAGGAGCCAATCTCGACGAAAGGGCCGCGCGTCACTGCGCAGGTGTCGATGGCCGGCCGCTTTCTCGTCTTCATGCCCTTTGCCTCACGCGTTGGCGTCAGCCGGAAGATCGGCGAGCGCGACGAGCGGAAGCGGCTGCGCGAGCAGGTCCAGGCGATCCTTCCCGAGAAGAGCGGCGGCGTCATCGTCCGCACGGTCAGCGAGGATGTGACCCAGGAGACCTTCCAGCGAGAGCTGAATACGCTCATCAGCAGTGGAAGCGGATCAAGAAGAAGACGAACTTCACGCGCGCGCCGGTGCTCCTTCACCGAGAGACCAGCCTCACGCGCGGGATCATCCGGGACCTGTTCAGCACGAAAGTCGATTCGCTGACGGTGGATTCGAAGCAGCTGTACAACGAGATCACCGAGTACCTGAAGGGTGTCGGTCCCGAGCTGCTCGATCGGGTCAAGCTCTACGAGGAGCCGATCCCGATCTTCGACAAATTCGAGATCGAGACCGAGATCCGCGACCTGTTCAAGCGGCGCTGCGACCTGCCGTCCGGCGGCTACCTGATCATCGAGCCGACTGAAGCGCTCGTGTCGATCGACATCAACTCCGGCCGCTACACGGGCAAGAAGGACGCGGAGAAGACGATCTTCAAAACGAATACGGAAGCCGCCCGGGAGGTCGCCCGTCAACTCCGGCTGCGCGATGTCGGCGGTATCATTGTCTGCGACTTCATCGACATGGAGACCAAGGCGAACCGCGACAAGGTCCTCCAGGAGCTCCGGACACATCTGGGCCGCGACCGGGCGCGCACGAAGGCGTTCGCGGTCAGTGACCTGGGCCTCATCGAGATGACTCGCCAGCGAGTCAGGCAAAGTCATCTCCAGAGCATGACCGAGGCATGCCCGACCTGTCACGGTACCGGCCGGGTATTCACTCCCGAAACGATCATTCGCCGGGTCGAGAGATCGGTGAAGCGGATCGCGGTCGAGGGCAAGAAGGACAACCTTGTCGTCCGGCTGCACCCTGAGGTCGCGATGTACCTGCTGCAGGAAGAGCGCGACTTCGTGAAAAAGCTGGAAAAGGGGCTCGCTTTCAAGCTCGACGTCCGCGACGATCCCCTGCTGCGGCCTGACGAGTTCAAGCTCGTCGTGAAGTCGGCCGGGCGGGACGTGACGCAGCAGTACGCGGTGGCGTGAACTGAAGGGGCCAAGGACCGGGGCCCAGCAACTGCGCGCAGTTCCTGGCCCCTGGCCCCTGGTCCCGGCACGCCACTTTACACCGGCCCGTAAGCCGTCTATCTTACGTGGCTTACGGCTTTTACCCGACTAATTCAATGTCTTACGCAATCATCCGCACCGGCGGCAAGCAGTATCGCGCCGAGCCAGGCAAGACCCTTCGCATCCCGACGCTCGTCGGCGACGCGGGTAGTGCCGTCGAGTTCAATGAAGTGCTCTTCGGCTCGGACGGTAAGGCGGCGAAGACCGGCGTCCCGATGTTGTCGGGGGCGAAGGTCACCGGCACGATCGTGAAGCATGGCCTCGGCGACAAGATCGTCGTCTTCAAGTTCAAGCGCCGCAAGAACTACGCAAAGAAGCAGGGGCACCGGCAGGGCTTCACTGAAGTCCGCATCAACGACATCTCCCTCGGCTGACCGAGGAGGGTACAATGGCTCATAAAAAGGGCGTAGGCTCCTCGCGCAACGGCCGCGACTCGAACCCGAAGTACCGCGGCGTCAAACGGTTCGGCGGCGAGAAGGTCACGGCGGGCACGATCATCATCCGGCAGTGCGGGACCGTTTTCCATCCGGGCACGAACGTCGGGCTCGGCACGGACTACACGATCTACTCGCTCATCGATGGATTCGTGAAGTTCGAGCACAAGAGCAAGACGCGTCAGAAGGTCAGCGTCTATCCGAAGGAAGCCGCGGTCGCGTAACTGCCCCGCGTTCCCTTCGCATCCAGCGGCCACGGCTCCCACCGTGGCCGCGCGCTTTTCCAGCGCATAACGTTCGCGGCGGGTGCGTCTGCACTGAAACCACTGCCGGCTCACGACGTACGCGAAAGAGCGGGCTGACGCTCGCCATCAACAGACTCCGAGGACACCATGCCAATCTGGGACAGGCTGAAGTCAGAGCTCGATCGCGCGGGCCGCGCCGCGCAGGGCGCACTCGACGAAGGACGCATCCAGCTCGAGGCCTTCCGCGCCAAGCAGCGTATGGACAAGGCAGCCCAGTCGCTGGGTTACGCGGTCTACCGTGCGAAGACCGCCGGAACCGAGGTCGACGCCGATAGCTACAACCGGCTGGCGACGGAGCTCACGTTGGCCGAAGCCGAACACGCCAAGCTCGAGATCGATCTGCAGGCCGCCCGCTCCGCGCGCGGTGGGCTGATCGAAGACCCGCCGGCGCCCGAGGCGCCGATGAATCCGAGCTGATACCGTTAGGCACCCGCTCGGTCGAAGAGTACGCGAAGCGGCCCGGGATCACGGGGCCGCTTCGCTGCGTTGAGGGCATGGGCTTGACGCCCGTCGCGATGCCGGGGAGGTTTGACCGGTCCCGTCCGTTCACTCGAACCATTCGACATGCCGAGTATTGCCCGCTTCGCCACCACGCTGCTGCTGGCGGGGTCACTCACGCCGGCAGCCGCGTTCGGCCAGAAGAAGCAGGACCTGACCACGCTGTCGAAGGAAGTCTCCAATCTCGGCGTCACCGTGCGGGTTCTCATGATCGGCGCGCACCCCGACGATGAGGATTCCGCGCTGCTCGCATGGCTCGCGGGCGGCGGGCGCGCCGACGCGGCGTACTTGTCGCTGACACGCGGGGAAGGCGGTCAGAACTTCATCGGCGACGAACGAGGTGACTTGCTCGGCGTCGTCCGCACTGAAGAACTTCTCGCCGCACGGCGCGCCGACGGCGCACACCAGTTCTTCGCTCGTGCCTACGATTTCGGCTTCTCAAAAAGCTCCGACGAAGCGCTGCCGCGGTGGGTCCGCGACTCCGTGGTCCGCGACGCCGTTTCGGTGATACGGGCGTACAAGCCGCACATCATCATCAGTGTGTGGCAGGGCACCTCCGCTGACGGCCATGGGCATCACCAGGCCTCGGGTATCGTCGCCCGCGAGGCATATCGGCTGGCCGGCGACTCGGTCGCGATGCCCGCCGCCGCAACTGCCGGACTCGCCGCGTGGGCGCCCGCGGCGATTTATTCGCTGGTCTTCCGCCGTTCGGCCACTCCCGTTGCCGGCGAAGGCACGGTCGCGGTCGACGCCGGTGCATACGACCAGACGCTTGGCGAATCCTACGCACAGCTTGCCGCCCGCGGTCGTTCGATGCACAAGTCACAGGAGCAGGGAACACCGCAGCGGCGAGGAGCCGAGTGGCACGTGCTCCAGCGCGTCGCGACAAACCCGGCGGCGCGCTGTCTGACCGCGGGGACCCCGGGACTCTTCGACTGTGTCGACACCCGGTGGAGCCGGCTGCGGCCATCCGTTCCGGCGAGTGCCCGTCCGTCGCTCGATTCCATTCCGCCTGCCCTCGTCGCCGTTCGCCGCGCGTTAGGCAACGCCGCGGCAGCGCCGCCTAACGTCCTCGTCGACGAGATCGCGCGACTTCACCGCCTCGAGCGGCGGGTCGCAGCAACCATTGGCGATGCCGGCAACGCGGACGCGATCGCGACTCTCGCGATCGCGCTTCGACGGAGCACGAGCGCCCTTGCCACCGCCGCCGGGATCGAGGTCGACGCGCTCGCTTCCGCCGACCTCGTCGCGTTAGGCGACAGCATTCCGGTGCGGCTTGCCGTCCGCGCGAGGGGTGGCGTCGGCCTGCGAATCATCGGCACGCGACTCGGGGGGGCCGACGTCAGCGCACGAACGCTCGGGTCCGGGGTGGCGAACGTCGCGCCGCGCGACTCCTTCGTGATTGACGGACAGCTGGTGGGGACCCGGGTAACCGAGCCCCGCTGGCTCGCCGCCGGGCGGGCCGGTGACCGTTATGTGGCTCCGGTGGAAACGACCGCTGCCGATCTCCGGGTACCTGGTGCGACCGCGACGGTCTCCGCCGTGATCGCCGGCGACTCGGTGGACCTGACGGTCCCGGTGATTCGGCGCCGGACCGATCCGATCGAGGGAGACGTCGAGCGAAGAATCGCGGTGGTCCCGCCCGTGAGCGTTGCCTTCGAACGTCCCGTCGAGTATGTGCGGGCGGGCCTTCCCATCGACCGGAACATTCACGTCGTGGTCCGGAGCGCGCGCGCGGGCGACGCGACGATTCCGGTTCGTCTGGAGCTGCCGCCTGGACTGTCGAGCCAGCCCGTTTCCGAGGACATCCTGCCAGCCGGGGGAGGGCGAAGCCGAATCGCCAGCTTTCACGTGACGGGAACGCCGGGACGCGGCAGCCTGACGGTTCGGGCCGTCGCAACTGTGAGTGGCCGCGAATATTCTCGCGGCTACGTGCCGGTGGCGTACTCGCACACCGAGCCACAGCTCGTATTCAGTGACGCTCGCCTCGGTCTCGAGGCGGTCACCGTAAAGCTTCCCTCGAACGTGATGGTCGGCTACGTGAAGGGCGCGACCGATGACGAGCCCGCGGCGTTGGCTCAACTCGGCTTCGACGTCCACCTGCTTGACCCGGACACGCTCACCGACGCGACTCTCGATCGCTTCGGCGCGATAGTGCTCGGCCCTCGTGCCTATGCGCGCCAGCCGGCGCTCGTGACGAACAACCGCTACCTGCTCGACTACGTGCAGCGCGGCGGCACGCTCGTCGTGCAGTTTGGCCGCGAGGAGCTCCGTGCCCCCGGGCTGTTTCCGTTCCCTCTCACGATCAGCGTTGGCAATGGAGATCGTGTCACCGACGAAAACTCACCGGTGATGTTTCTCGACCCAGATTCGCCGCTGCTCAACTCTCCGAACCGGATTACCCCGGAGGACTTCCGCGGGTGGACGCAGGAGCGCGCCACGTACGTCCCCCGCGAATTTGACGCGCGCTACCACACCGTGCTGGCCGTCCACGATCCAGGCGGCGAGCCGATGCCGGGCGCGTTGCTCGTGGCGTCGTACGGGCGCGGGACGTACATCTACTGCACGCTCGCGCTGTTTCGTCAGCTGCCCGAGGCCGTACCGGGAGCAGCGCGGCTGATGGCCAACCTCATCGCCGCCACGGAGGCCAGGGCCGCCGTGCCGGCCGGGCGTTAGGCACCCGCCCGGCTCACGGAGTCCGTTCGAAGTCGGGCGGCAGCTTCTTGTAGCGCTGCATCAACAGGTCCTGTCGCGAGACGTCGCGGTATTCCTTGCCCCGCACCAGCACGTGCTCGGCCCGCGTCGCGAACTCGAACGGGTCGCCACTCCAGACGACGACGTTGGCGTCCCGACCAGCCTGCAGCGATCCGAATCGATCGCTTACGCCGAAGATCTCTGCCGGCGCGAGCGTGATGGCGCGCAGTGCGTCGTCCCAGGTCATGCCGTAGGCAACCGCGTTGCCCGCTTCGTAGCGGATGTTGCGCACGTTGAACTGCGTTTCACCGCCACCGCCGGCGTTACCGATCAATGCCACGCTCACGCCGGCCGCACGGAGGAGCGCCGCGTTCTCCTGACGGCTGCCGAGGCTGTTGAAGTTGCGGGGAATATTGTCCATCGCACCGGTCAGCACGGTGACCTTCGCTGCGGCCAGCTTGTCAGCGACCATCCACGCTTCGGCGCCGCCGTTGATGATCACTTTCACGCCGTATTCCTTGGCGATCCGCAATGTCGCTTCGATGTCGCTCGCCTTGTCAACGGCGACGAGCAACGGCAACCGCCCGGCGAGCACCGGCTGCAGCGCTTCGAGATCGAGCCGACTGGCGGCGAACGGTCGTGTCTGCGCCCGCTCGAAATCAGCGCGGCGCCGTGCGTAAGTCCGCGCGTCGTCGAGAATTTCCCGCACGTGCATCAGCATCTCGCCGCGTGACGAGGCGCCGACCGCGCGCGGGTTTCCGAGGTTCGCTACCATCGCGGCCGACTGCTTGACGATCATGTCGCTCGCGCTGCCGTCGACGATCTCGAACACCGCGCTCTGCCCGGCGAACAGCCCATCGTCGGGATGGATGACAACGGCCGTGATTCCGTCGCCGCGGGTCGGACTGAGGAGGATCGACGTCGGATTCAGTCCATCCGCAACCTGAAACGCGGCGGCGACGTTGTCGCGTCCCCGCGCGGTCGCGTCGTTCGTGCCGGTGACCGCGCTGATTTCGGAGAGGCCGAGCACCGTCGACGCATTGACCAATCCCGGCGTGACCCACTTGCCGGTCGCGTCGATGCGCTGCGCGCCCTCGGGGACGGCGACGTTCGCACCGACGGCGACAATTTTGCCATCCCGGATGACGACGGTGCCGTTCTCGATCGGCGCGCCGCTGACGGTGTAGACCTTCCCGCCGGTGATGGCGATGGTCTGCGCATCAGCCCGCGGCGCGGCAAGCGTCGTCAGGCAGAGCGCCGTGCCCAGCAGGGAGCTTCGCATGAGCGTCCGCATTACCGGTTTCCTCCGACCGTGGACGCCGCCGGAACGTAGCCGAGCTCGAAATCAGTTCTCCAGCGCTCGGATGGATCGGAGCGATCGAACACCATTGCTCCGTCGATCCATATCTTTTCGGTGCGGGTGTACACGCTGAACGGGTTGCCCGACCAGAGCACGACATCGGCATTCTTGCCGTTCTCGATCGATCCGATCTTCGAGTCGAGGTCGAGTGCCCACGCGGGGTTGATCGTCAGCCACTTGATCGCTTCGTCCTCGCTCACCGCGACGCCGATCGCGTTTCCAGCCGCCATCCCCTTGGCGGCTTCCTGGTTCAACCGCTGAATGCCCGATTTATCGTCGGAGTGCACGATCGTGCGCGCACCCGCGTTGTCGATGAGCGCCATGTTGCCGCGGACCGCGTCCGCGGCTTCGAGCTTGAACGCGCCCCAGTCGGCCCACACCGCGGCGCTGATTCCCTCGCGAGCCAGCACGTCGGCGACCTTGTACGCCTCGACGCCGTGATGAAACGCGCGAATCTTGTAACCGAACTCCTTCGCGATGTCGATCATCTGCATCATCTCGTCCGCACGATAGCAGTGGTTGTGCACGAGGATATTGCCGCGCAGCACGTCGGCGAGCGTCTCGAGGCCGAGGTCGCGGGTCGGCGCATCGCCCTGGTGTCCCGAGTTCCATTTGTCCCATCGCCGGCGATAGGCTTCCGCCTGGATCCACGCCGAGCGATAGCCCGCCACGTTGCCCATGCGCGTGGAAGGCCCGCGTTGCGCATAGACGCGCTTTGGATTTTCACCACAGGCCATCTTGAGCCCGTACTTGGCACCCGGGAACTTCATTTCCTGAACGCTTCGTGCCGGAACCACCTTGAGCACGGCGCTCCGCCCGCCGATCAAGTTGGCCGACCCCGGCAGCACCTGAATCGTCGTCACACCGCCAGCGAGAACGCGGGGCAGCTGCGGATCCTGCGGCCAGACCGAATGCTCGACCCAGACGTACGGGGTCGATGGATTTGTCGCCTCGTTCACGTCGTTCGTGTTCGCTCCCTGGTCGTCAGGCGACGCGCCCGCGCCGACGTGCGAATGCACGTCGATGATTCCGGGCGTCAGGTACTTGCCGGTGCCATCGATCACGACCGCGTCCGCGGGCGCGTCAACCGATGCACCGACCGCGGCGATCTTCCCGTCACGGAGGAGGATCGCACCGTTATGGATCGCCGGTCCCGCCGCCGTGAGAATGGTGACGTTGCGGATGACCGTCGCGCGCGACGGCATCGGACGATACGTACTGGGAAACGGGTCGGCATTCGGTGTCGACGTCGCGCCGGGTCCGGCGTTCGCGGTCGACTTCGCGGTGCTGTCACCCGCCGCGCGCTGTGGCGCGGGTGCCTGCCGCGCGCTCGACGCGCAGGCAGCGGTGACAAACACTGCGGCGAGTGCGGCTCTGCGCATCGCGGCTGTAATCCTCTTTCCTGGTGGGTGAAGCGCGGGCACTATGCCCGCGAGGTTCGGCGAAGCTACCACGGCGCACAGCGGGGAACCAGAGTGGTTGCTCGGTGAGGGTTCTCGATGCTCGAGCAAGGCATTGCGCCTCCTCCCGCCCCTTGCCACCCTTCGTGCATCATGCCATCAACCGTCCGCTCGACTCACCCGCGACGCCAGCCCGCGGCATTACCGACCAGGGGAACGTCATCGGTGCAGAGCGCGTCGACGCCGAGTGCCGTGAGGCGCATGGCGAGTGCGGCGTCGTTGACGGTCCAGGTCACCACCCGCATTCCTTCGCGGTGCGCCGCATCTATTAGATCCTGGTCGACGATTCGCGCTTCGGGCCACAGGTCGCGCGCCTCGTACGCTCGCATCGTGTCGATCATCGTGTGGGTGCTCTCGCGCTCGAAGAGCAGCCCGCGCGGGATTTCGGGCGCGAGCTCGCGGACGCGTCCAATCGCGGCGTGATCGAACGAATGGATTGCGCAGCGCGCCGCGCCCGCTCGAACCACGTCGACGACGAGCTGCTCGATCCCCGCTCCCTTGATTTCGACGTAGACCACTGCGCGACTCCCCACCAGCGCCAGCGTGTCGCGAAGCGTCGGGATCGCCTCGCCGAGAATCCGGAGGGTGGACAATTCGACGTAGCGGAGCTTCGCGATCGGGCGCCGTTCGTGACGTCCGTCGCGATGGACCGCGATCGGTACGGGGTCGTGGTGTACGACAACGACTCCGTCTGCCGTCGCGTGCACGTCGAGCTCGATCGCATCGGCGCGCTGATCGAGGGCGACCGCGAATGCGGCCAGCGTATTCTCGGTTCGTGCGCGCGAGGCTCCGCGGTGAGCAACCAGCTCGGGAACGCCTCGGGGGGCGGCCGCGGCAGGGGCGGATTGAGGGTCCGGCATTGGAGGCCGAAGCTACCCTGCGCACTGGCCAGCGTCAAAGCCCCGGCTCGCCTTAACAGTTGGCGCCCCCCGGCGTCTCACGTGATGACACGATGACGACTCCGACCGACGATCTCGCGTCGGATGCCACCCTGCTCGCACGGTGGCGATCCGGTGACGAGCGAGCGGCGACCGAGATCGTCGAGCGACACTCGCCGGCACTCGCGCGTTTCGCCGCAAGCATCGGCGCCCGGACGGACATCGAAGAGCTGGTCCAGGACACGTTCGTGCGGGCGTTCGGCTCGCTTGAAGGATTTCGGGGGGAGAGCACGCTGCGCACCTGGCTGTTCACGATCATGCGCCGGCTCGTGTTGGACCAGCGGCGGGCGCAGGCGAGGCGGCCAGTGTCGGTGCCGGTCGAGGACGATGACGCGCGCACTGAATTCGATGCACTCGATGGAATGGTTGCGAACGAGATGGAGCAGCGGGTTCGAGACGCGGTCGCGGGGCTGACCCCGACACAGCGTGAGGTGTTCACCCTCCGGGTGACTGAAGGGCTGTCGTACAAGGAAATTGCCGAAGTCGCCGGAACGACCGAAGGTGCGGCAAGGGTTCATTATCACAACGCGATGCGCGCGGTGAAGGAGTTTCTCGATGGCTGACTGCACGAACGTGGAGATTCGCGAACTGTTGCCCGAGCGCGCTGGTGGCGCGCTCTCGGTGGCGGACAGCGCGCGCGTGGATGCACACCTCGCGTCGTGCGAGTTGTGTTCGTCCGAGCTGGCGTTGATCCAGAACGCCCGCCGAGCGCTTCGCTTCTCGCCGTCAATCGATGTCGGCCGGATCACGGCCGGGGTGATCGCAGCGACGGCGGCGCCCTCCCGCCCGCAGCTGGTTGGTTCTGGTGCGCGCAACGCGACCGTTCGGCGACGCCCCGCGCTTCGCTGGGTTGGCTGGAAGGCGGCAGCCGCGATCGCCATCGCCGCCGCGGGCGCGGGCAGCTTCGCCGTCTGGAGCTCGGCGAATGAGCCAGCGACCCCGCCTAACGCGGTTGCGGCCGCGACCTCTCCGATCCCCGCCGCTGGGACTTCTTCACTGCCGTCCACGGCTCCGCAGTCGCCGGTACTCGTCGCATCTTCGGCGTCGACGGGGCCGGCCGAGCTGGGTGTCGCTGGAGGTCTGATCGATCTCTCCGATGGCGACCTCGAAGCGCTGCTCGGAGACTTTGGCCTGTCGAATGCCGAGACCATCGCCGACGCATCGTTCGAGGAGCCAGCGGTCATCGTGCCGAGCGTTGGTTCCGCACTTGACGGGGGAGGGGAGTCACTCTGATGCGCGTTCAGGCGTTTGCCCTCGTCCTCGCCGCGGCTGTTGTCGCGATCCCCGAGTTGCACGCGCAGCAGCCGCCCGCAGGATCGTCGCAAAGCGACACCGCGCGAGGCGACCTGCAGGCTCGCGTGCGACAGCGGCTCGCCGCGGTAGTGAAGCAGCGCCTCAAGCTGACCGACGATCAGATGCGGCAGCTCACCACGGTCAACGCGAGCTACGAAGGCCGCCGGCGCGCCCTCTTCACGCAGGAGCGCGACGCACGGACCGTCGTACGCGCCGAACTTCAGCGCGGCCAGGACGCAGACCAGAAGCGGGTCGACGCTGCATTGTCAGATCTGTTCCGCACCCAGCGGGCGCGGATCGATCTTGCCGAGCAGGAGCAACGCGACCTTGCGAAGTTTCTTCAGCCGTCGCAGCGCGCCGGGTACCTGGCGCTCCAGGAGCAGGTGCGACGGCGCGTCGAGCAGGTGCGGCAAGGGCGCGGAAAAAAAGATGGAGTGGACAAGCGGCGTCCGGACGGCGGCAAACGGGGAGCGCAGGGGCCCCGCTAGCACCGGCTGCGTTCAGTAGCCAGACGGGTAGGTCTCTGGCAGTTCCTGGTCGTCGGTGGCGCTGACATCCCCGAGCGGTTGTACCGCCGTGGTCTCGTCGATGTGCACGATTGCATCGAACTGATCGGAGACTCGCGCCTTGAAGTAGTGGGTCGCCCGCTCCGTGTCGGGGCGGTAGATCACCCCGATCGCTCGTTCGAGTCGCGGCTCGCGTAGCGCGCGGCGAACATCCGGTGCGGCCAGGTCGAGGTAGAACGTGCCCACGCCGGCATCGTGAAACAGTCGCTCGATACTATTCGGGAGCGAGGGAACGATCGCGCGGGGTTCGCTCGGCGCATCCCAATCCCGGGCCGCCGTGACTTCCCCGGCGTGCGTCGTGAAGCCCACGGACAACACGGCCCCGGGATACCGCTCGCGGACGATCTGGCCAACGTTGATCTCGCCGCGCGCACCCATCTCCGTCGCTCGCGCATCGCCGACGTGGGAATTGTGCGCCCAGACAATGAGCTTCGACTCATGCCCGTCTCGCCCGAGGTGCGCGAGGAGCGCGTCGATCGTCTCCGCCATGTGGGTGTCGCGAAGATTCCAGCTCGAGACCCGTCCCCGGAACATCGAGCGGTAATAGCGCTCCGCATTCTGCACGAGCCGCGCATTCTGCTCGGCCATGAAGTGCTCATCCGCACCATTCGCGCGAAAGCCGTTCACATAGCGCCGTGCATTGCGCTGCAGGTCCACGAGCTGTCGGACGACGCCTTCTTCGCAGCTCTCTGCCCCCAATGAGGTCGCGTACCCATACTCCTGGGGAGCCGAGCCGAAGTTGTCGAAGCAGGAATACCGCTCGCGCGCGCGAACTGCCGCCTCAGGGTCGACTTTCTCCAGGTAGCCAAGCACCTGCTCGATCGACGCATGCAGGCTGTAAAGATCCACTCCATAAAATCCGGCGTGCTCGAAGTCCGGGTAGGCGGCGTTCCGGACGCGCAGCCAGTCCACGAGCTCGATCACATCCTCGTTCCGCCACATCCATTGCGGGAATCGACGGAAGCCGGCGAGCGCGTCGTCGGCGTTGTCGTCCGGGCTGTCACCGCGCACGTAGCGATTCACGCGATACGCATCCGGCCAGTCGGCCTCCACTGCGATCGCGTCGAACGCGAGCTCCTCGATCAGCCGCCGACTGATCGCGGCCCGCTCGGCGTAGAACTCGTGGGAGCCGTGAGACGCTTCACCGAGCAGCACCAGTCGCTTGCCCCGAGCGCGGTCGACGAGCGCGTCGTACGAGCCGTCTCCGCCCAAGTCGACGGCGTGCCGGCGGATCAACGTAAGAACGTCCCGGTCAGTCATGTGAAGGAAAAACGCACGCCCCGCGCCAATGCCCCGGATTCAGGCCGACCGGCATGTTGAGCAACCCGGGGAGGCGGCGCTAGATTGCAGGATTGTTCCTCAGGCCCGGGTGGCGAAATCGGTAGACGCAGAGGACTCAAAATCCTCCGCCACGAGAGTGGTATACGAGTTCGAGTCTCGTCCCGGGCATGGCACGTTGACTTCCACCGACCGATTTCCTTCCAGCGACCGTCGGCGCCCGCGCCGTGCGCGGGGCCTGTCTGCCATACAGAATGCCGTCATCCCGCGCGTTAGCCGCCGCGCTCGCGTGCACCGTCGCCTGCCGAACGGCGCAAGCGCAGGCTCCGGTCGATCGCACCCGCGGCGACAGCATTCGCCTTGATAGCGCGGCGGGTCGCGCCGCGACGAGCCTGGCGCCCGTTCGCGTGACAGCGTTAGGCGGGTCGCTCGGTGCCGCGCGCGTGCCCTACGCCGTCACGGTGGTCGCCCCGAGCGACGCAGCCCGCGTTCGCGCACCGCTCGCGCTCGACGATGCACTGCGCGCGGTTCCCGGCCTCGCCGTGACGAACCGCTACAACATCGCGCTCGGCGAGCGAATCACGATTCGGGGATTCGGCGCCCGCACGCAATTTGGTGTTCGCGGGGTGCACGTCGACGTCGATGGCGTTCCCGCGACGATGCCGGACGGGCAGACGACGCTGAGTCACGTCGATCCGGGTACGATCGCGCGCAGTGAAGTGTTGCGCGGGCCGGCGTCGTCGCTCTACGGAAATGCCGCTGGCGGCGTCGTGCGATTGACGACGGTGTCGCCGATGCAGCTCGGGAACGACTTCACTGTCTCGACGAGTCTCGCCGAGCGTGGCACGGTGACGACGCGCGCGCGCGTGAGTGGAGTCGCGGGCGGTTGGGGCGGGGAGGCGCGTGCGAGTGCGCTCGACTATCGAGGGTTCCGCGACCACTCGAACGCACGCGATGTCCGGGCGGGAGGGCAACTCGTCCGCGCCGGCCTGCGCGACACGCTGCAGGTGACGCTCGCGACCGCTGACTACGACGCCGACAACCCGGGAGGGCTGAATGCCGTCGCGAGTGCCGCTGCGCCGCGCTCGGCGTCGGCGACGAATCTCCGCTTCCGCACCGGGGAGACCGGGCGCCATCGTCAGGCGGGGGTTGCGTGGCGCAAGTCAGTCGCTGCCTGGTCGGTCGACGCGACCGGTTGGGGGCTCACTCGCAACCTGTCCAATCCGATTCCACTGCGGGTCATCGATCTTGATCGGCGTGCTGCGGGCGCGCGCGTCGCAGTCGCGCATGGCGCCGGTGACGACCGCGTGTCGATCAACGCGGGTGTCGAGCATGGCTCGCAGTGGGATGAACGGCGGTCGTTCGCGAGTCTCGACGGCGTGCGGGGGGCCCTCGCGCTCGACCAGAAGGAACGTGTCGCGTCGAACGGTGCGTTTGCACGAGCGGCACTGTCGCTCACCTCGAAGCTGAGTGCGCTCGCGTCCGTGCGCGGCGACATGATCGTGTTTCACGTCGCCGATCGGCTCGTCACGGCGAGCGACCCCGATGACGGGGGCTCGCGGACGATGCGCGCACTGAGCCCCGCACTCGGGGTGACCTGGGCGTTCACGCCGCGATGGTCGGTCTACGGGAACATCGCGACGGCTTTCGAGACCCCGACCACGACCGAACTGGCGAACCGCACCAGCGGCGCGGGCGGAATCAACCCCGACCTCTCGCCGCAGCGTGTCGTCTCGGCGGAGGCAGGCGTCCGCGCACCGTTAGGCAGGATCGGCGCCGCGACGCTTGCGGTGTTTGACGCGCGGATCCGCGATGCGCTCGTGCCGTTCGAGGTGGCGAGCGCGCCGGGGCGACAGTTCTATCGCAACGCCTCGCGCGCGCGGCAGCGCGGGGTCGAGGCGGGCGCGTCGGCACTGCTCGGTGCGTGGGGGGTGGCACGCGTGGCCGCAACCGTCGTCGATGCTCGGTTCGCCGCGACCGAGCCAGCGGCGGGACTGGTCGCTGGGCGCCGTATTCCGGGCGTCGCCCCATTCCGCGCCGATGCCGCGATCACCATCGGAGCGAGCGGGCCGTTTCGCGTCGAGCTGCTGGTAGCGAACCAGTCACGGACCCCGGTGAACGACGCGAATGTCGCGTGGGCGCCCGCATTCACGATTGCCGACGTCACCGCCGCACTCAGGCCGCGCTCGCTGGGTGCGATATCAATCGGCGCAACTGCGTCGCTGTCAAACGTGCTCGACCGGCGCTACGATACGTCGGTCGTGCCGAACGCCGCGGGCGGGCGATACTTCGAGCCGGGGCCGGGACGAACCGCGTCCGTGATGGTCGAGCTGTCGCGCCGACGCGCCGCGCGCTGACCGAACACTGACAGGGCTTTCGACGTGCGAGTCTCCGGCGCTACTCAGTTCACTCTTTCGCGAATCGAAAGTCCGCCGTAAGTTGCGCACTGTGAGCCACGTCGAGGCCGACGTGCTCGCACGAATTCCTGCCTGGAGATTTACGGATGATCGTCAGACGCATCGCCTTCGGCTGCGGCCGGAGCGAACACACGACGCGCGCGGTGCGTGAGGCGAAGTCGCCTCGGCGGCCGTTCCTTCGTGCCGCCGCGGCTGAGGGCGTCCGGGAGGACGCGCACACCGAGTGACGGCGCCAGCGACCCCACCGCGGACGGCCCCGATTTCCGCGAAAGAGACGAGCGCGAAGGACCCGATCTCGAAGGACATCAAAGCCGACGCTCCCGCGCCCTCGTGGTCGACGGAAGAGGCGGAGGCGTTGCTGCGCACACTTCCCGCGATTGCGTCGGCACGCCTCCTTCGTGATGCCGACGGCGCCGTGCGCGATGTCCATGTGCTCGCGACCACCGACCTCGCGCCGAAGCAGATCGTGCGAAACGTCGAGAGCGCGCTGCTGGCGCGCTTCGGGATTCGCCTCGATCATCGCGCGATCTCCGTCGCGCAGAGCGCAACCGCACGCGTCGCTGAGGCGGCGCGGACGCCGGCACCGGCTCCGACCTCCACACCGGCGCCGGCGACAGTGATCGTCAAGGCCGCACCGGCACCTGGGCGTGGCATCTACTTCGAGGATGTCGAAGTGCGCCGCTCGCGCAGCGCGGGGCTCGCCTGCACGGTGACGTTGCGCGCCGGTGCGGACAAGCATACCGGTGAAGCGTCGGGTGTCGAAACAGCGCGTGCGCGAGGCGAGCTCGCGGCGACCGCGGCGGTGCGCGCGCTGTCTCCGCTCCTGAGCGACGGCGTCAACCTCGCCTTCGAGTCGTGCATGGTGGTGTTCGCTGCCGACCGCGAATTCGCGTTCGTCGTGGTCAGCGGCCGCAGTGGACGTGAGACGACGATTCTGTCCGGCAGCTGCGAGGTGCGTGACGGTGTCGAAACGGCGGCCGCGCTCGCGGTGCTGGACGCCACCGAGAGGTGGATGGAGCGCGGCGGCGCGCGCTGAGCGCCCGCCGCACCTGAGGCACAGCAGCGCGCCGGAGTGCACCAGTCCTCCTCCGGCGGGCGGTCTCGCGCTCTCATCGCTTGCCGCTCCCCTGCGGCGTAAATAGCTTTCCGCCCCTCGCCTCGAATGCGCGGTACGCCGACGCGCTCCGGGCCGCCCGTGCACTTCCGACCACACCGTCTCATGGCGAGCTACAAGTTCGCGAAGGTTCCTTCCGCTGGCGAGCGCATCGAATTCAGCGGCGGTACCCTCAAGGTGCCGAGCAGGCCGATCGTCCCATTCATCGAGGGAGACGGAACGGGGCCGGACATCTGGCGCGCATCGGTTCGGGTGTTCGATGCCGCCGTCGAGAAGGCGTACGGGAGTGAGCGACAGATCGCGTGGATGGAGATCTTCGCCGGCGAAAAGTCGTTCAAGCAGTACAACGACTGGTTGCCGCAGGAATCGGTCGACGCCTGCGCGGAATTCCGTGTCTCGATCAAGGGTCCGCTCACGACGCCGGTTGGCGGCGGCATTCGTTCGCTCAACGTGACGCTGCGCCAGGTCCTCGATCTCTACGCGTGCATCCGCCCGGTCCGCTGGTTCGAGGGCGTTGGTGCCCCCGTCAAGGATCCCGGGAAAGTGGACGTCGTGATCTTTCGCGAGAACACCGAGGATGTCTACGCCGGCATCGAATGGAAGGCGGGAAGCGCCGAGGCGAACAAGCTGCGCGAGTTCATCAGCCGCGAGCTGAAAAAGGAGATTCGCGAGAATTCCGCGATCGGCATCAAGCCGATGTCCGAATTCGGATCGAAGCGGCTCGTCAAGATGGCGCTCGAGTACACGCAGGCGAAGAAGCGTTCGTCGCTGACGCTCGTGCACAAGGGCAACATCATGAAGTTCACCGAGGGCGCGTTTCGTGACTGGGGCTACGAGGTGGCGAAGCAGAGCTTCGGCGCGACCGAGATCGACAAGGGCCCGTGGTGCAAGCTCCCCGGCGGAGCGGTCGTGAAGGATGTCATCGCCGACGCGATGTTCCAGCAGCTGCTGCTGCGGCCCGACGAGTACGCGGTGATCGCGACGCCGAACCTGAACGGCGACTACCTGTCGGATGCGGCCGCGGCGCAGGTCGGCGGCCTCGGCATCGCGCCGGGTGGCAACGTCGGCGATGGTGTTGCTGTCTTCGAGGCGACGCATGGCACCGCACCCAAGTACGCGGGCCTCGACAAGATCAATCCCGGCAGCGTCATCCTCTCGGGGGTGATGATGCTCGAATACATGGGATGGCCCGAGGCAGGAGCGCTGATCGTGCGCGGTCTCGAGAACGCGATCAAGTCGAAGAAGGTCACCTACGACCTCGCTCGCCAGATGCCCGGCGCAACCGAGATCTCCACGTCCGCGTTCGGCGACCAGGTCATCGCCGGAATGCGCGCCTAACGCGCGCCAGCGTCTCACGCCAGTCGAGCCGATGCCACTGAACCTGTCCGTCCGCCGCGCCGATCCGGGTGCGGTCGAGACACCCCTGCTGGTCGTCGCCCTCCCCCCTGATGCCACCGTCGGAGACGACCTGGCAGGGCTCGATCGCCAGCTGGGCGGCGCACTCGGCCGGACGCTGGCTCGCCGCGACTTCCGCGGTGGGCGCGACGAGTCGCTGCACCTGGTCGGCGGGACGGGAGGACCGCAGCGTGTGCTGCTCATCGGGACGGGGAAGGATGCCGATCGGAACGCCGCGCTTCGCCGTGCCGCGATGCTCGGCGGTCGCCTTGCCCGGAAGCTGGGCGCCCCGTCGCTCGCCTGGTACTCGGGGCCAATCGATGAGCGCGGCGTCGAGGTCGTCATGACCGGGCTGTCGGCCGGGAGCTGGGAATTCGCCGAGACGAGGAGCGCACCGCCCGAGGCCGAGCGGCGTGCGCCGTTAGGCGAGGCGGTCATTCTCGTCGCCGACGAGAAGGCGGGGGAGCGCGGCCTTCGCGCCGGTCGTGCCGTCGCCAGCGGGTACGCGCTCGCCAAGCGGCTCGGCATGATGCCGGGAAACCTCTGCACCCCCGATTATCTCGTCGAGACCGCGCGCGAGATCGGCGCACGGCACGACATGAAGGTCACGGTGCTCGGGCGCGCCGAGATGGAGCGGGAGAAGATGGGGTCCTTTCTGTGCGTGGCGCAGGGCACGCCGCAGGATCCGAAGCTGATCGCGATCGAGTATCAGGGTGGGAAGGCGGGCGACGCGCCGGTCGTCCTGGTCGGGAAGGGCCTCTGCTTCGACAGCGGCGGCATCTCGATCAAGCCGGCGCAGGGGATGGAGTGGATGAAGTTCGACATGTGCGGCGCAGCGGGGGTACTCGGTGCGCTCGAGTCGATCGGGCAATTGAAGCTGCCGATCAACGTCGTCGGACTGATCGGGGCGACGACGAACATGCCGAGCGGCACCGCGGTCAAGCCGGGCGACGTCGTCCAGGCGATGAACGGCAAGTTCATCGAGATCATCAACACCGACGCCGAGGGGCGGCTGGTGCTGGCCGACGTGCTCTCGTACGCGTCGCGCTACAACCCGGCCGCGGTGATCGACGCGGCAACGCTCACCGGCGCCTGCGTCATCGCGTTAGGCCACACGGCGACCGGCGTGTTCGGCGTCGACGAGGCACTGGTCGATGAAGTCCTGACGGCCGGCCGCCGGGCCGGCGAGCCCGGCTGGCCCCTGCCGCTCTGGGACGACTTTCACGACCTCATCAAGTCCGACGTCGCCGACGTCAAGAACTCGGGGGGGCGCCCGGCCGGGTCGATCAGCGCGGCGATGTTCCTCCGCGAATTCATCGGCGACTATCCGTGGGTCCACCTCGACATCGCTGGCACGGCGTACTCTGAGAGCGACCTGGTCGTGCTGCCGAAGGGGCCGACCGGCATTCCGGTCGGTACCTTCCTCGAGTTCGTCCGCGGGAGGGTCGGCTGACGCTGGCCGCACGGCTGCGTCGGTCGTGCGCCGGCCTCGGCCTCATCGCCGGGGCCGTTTTTCCAGTCGTCGTCTCGGGGCAGGGGACGCCAGCCGACACGGCTCGGCCACGGCCGCCGGTCACGATCACCGCGCCCAACCCGCTGCCACCGGATTCGCAGGCGGTGCTCGACACCGCCACCGTTAGGCAGCGCCGCGACTCGGTGGTCGCCGACTCGCTCAAGGGCGACACGCTCCGCGCGCCGACGGCGCGCGCCGAGGCGCCGATGCAACCCGAAACGGGCACCGGCTGGCGGTGGGATCGCGATGCGATGTTCGCAACCGGCGCGCTGACACTGGCCGAGCTGCTCGCGCGAGTGCCCGGCGCGATCCAGTTCCGCCCCGGCTGGATCCATACCCCGCAGACGATCTCCTTCCTCGGCGATCCCGGCGCGGTGCGCGTTTTCATGGACGGCATCGAAATCGACGCGCTCGATCCGCGAACCGGCGGCGTGCTCGATCTGGCCGAGGTTCCGATCTGGACGCTCGAGGAAGTGCGCGTCGAGCGCGGCGCCCGGGAGCTGCGCGTGCATCTCCGGTCGTGGCGCTACGACCGGACGATCGCCAACACCCGGGTGGACGTTGGCACCGGTGACCTCGGCACGAATCTGTACCGTGGATTCTTCGGCAAGCGCTACGCCCACGGCGAAGTGCTTCAGGCCGGGCTGCAGCAGTACTCGACTGCCGACCCGACCACGGGGCTTCCCGGCTCGACGGCCGGGGGGCGTTCCCTCGCGCTCATGGTTCGCGCCGGGTGGGCGACGGGACGGTGGAGCGCCGACGCCTTCCTCATTCGCGACGGGCGAACGCGCAGCTCCGAGCTCTCGTTCAACCTCCGATCGCCCAACTTCGTACAGGCGCTCGGCACCGCTGTCGCCGATTCGATTCCGGCGCTTCGCGCCACGCGGACCGATGCTTACGTCCGCGGCGCGTACGGAGATCCCGAGAGCGGACCATGGCTGCAGGCGATCGCGTCCACGTCGTCGTTCAAGGAAGCGACCGGTCAGTCGGGCGGTCGCCTGCCGCCACCGGTGACCAAGGCGGACAGCGCGCGCGGCTTTGGCACCCTCGCCGACACGCAGCCCTCACGCGCGCAGTACGTTTTCGCCGGGGGCATCACGCGCTGGGGCGCCCGAATCAGCGCGACTTCGCGGACTCGCGTCTACGGCGGAGCGACGCTCACGTCGCCATCGGCGCGCGCGTCGTGGGACACCCGCTTCGGCGCGGTCTCTGCCCGCGCCGAACGCGAGGGGTTCAACCACATGAACACCCTCGAAGCCGGCATCACGGCGTTGCCGCTGCCGTTCCTTTCGCTCACGGCCGTCGCGGAACGGCACCAGGGCGCGAACGACGGAACTCCCACAGGGAACGCCGTGCGCGGCGAAGCGGGCGTCCGCTTCCACTCGGCCTGGCTCGCTGCCGGAGCGCTCCTCCGCGACTCGGCGCTCGTCGATGTGCCCGCCGTCTACTACAGCGACTACGCGGCGAGCAGTCCGCGCCGTCCGCCGCGCCGCATTGCCGTCGGCCAAGCCCGCGGGACGTTCGCCACCGTTCGCGGCAAGCTCTATCGCGATGTCGGCCTGGACGCGATGGCAACGCGATGGACATCGCCCGACCTGTTCCGCCCGCAGTTCGAATCGCGGGCCGAGCTGTTCTTCCGGACAAAGTGGCTGAGGAGGTTTCCAGACGGTCACTTCGGCTTCAATTTCACCGCGATCCACGAATATCGCTCGACAGCGCTGTTTCCGGCGCCGGACGCCGTCGCAACGACGGACGTTCCCGGATCTCACGTCATCTCGACGCTGGTAGAGTTCAAGATCCGGAGCGCCTACATCACCTGGCAGCTCCGGAACATCGTCAACAACGTGTACGGGACCGTCCCGGGGTACCTTGCGTCGCGTCGCGCCACCAACTTCTACGGCGTGCGATGGGAGTTCTACAACTGAGCGGCCAAATTGACAATGTCGTTGTCACTCCGTAACTTGACTGATTGCCGATGATACGGAGCATGACCGGCTTCGGGGCCGCGGAGGGGCACGTCGGGAGCTCACGGGTGACCGTCGAGCTTCGCTCGGTGAACCACCGCTTTTTCAACCCCACGATCAAGCTGCCCGGGGCGTTCGCGCGATGGGAAGCCGATGTCCGTGAGACGCTTCGCAGGCAGGTGGCGCGAGGGCACGTCACCTTGTTCGCGCGGGCCGAACGAGACGAGACGCGCGGGTCGGCGATCGACGAGACGAAGTTCGCGCAGCACGTCGCACAGCTGCGCGAATTGCAGCAGCGCTTCTCGCTCGCCGGTGAGCTGGATATCGGTACTGTGTTGCGGATGCCGGAGGTTTTCGCCGCGGGCGAGCGCGAGGAAGAGTCGGGTACGGCCGGGGAGCTGGTCCTGATCGTGGACGAGGCGGCGCGCGCACTGGGCGCGATGCGTGAACAGGAAGGCGCTCGGCTGTCGGTCTTTCTCGGCGAGCGGATCGCGATTGTGGAGAAGGCAGTCGCTCGGCTGAGCGAGCGGGCGCCGGCGCGATTGATCGAGCAGCGAGACCGATTGCGTGCGGCCGTGCAGGAGCTGGCCGGTGGGATCGCGCTCGACGACGCGCGAATGGCGCAGGAGATCGCGGTGCTCGCCGATCGCCTGGATGTGAGCGAGGAGGTCGA
Organism: Gemmatimonadaceae bacterium; assembly: GCA_031359795.1. Classification (GTDB taxonomy): domain Bacteria; phylum Gemmatimonadota; class Gemmatimonadetes; order Gemmatimonadales; family Gemmatimonadaceae; genus JABFXC01. The sequence continues at coordinate 31,539 of JANMAM010000128.1, read as the reverse complement.
CCGGTTTCAATCGCATATCGTCGCCTTTCGGGCGGCGCTGCGAGACGGGGCGCCTGACGGCGTCGGTAAACGGTTAGGCTTCCTGTTGCAGGAGCTGTTGCGCGAAGCGAATACGACCGGCAGCAAGGCCGCCGACGCGGCGATGTTGCAGGACGTGGTTGCGATCAAGGAGGAGCTGGAGCGGATCCGCGAGCAGGTGGAGAACCTCGAGTGAATCCGTTCCCGGTTATCCTCTCGTCACCCTCCGGTGGCGGGAAGACGACGATCGCGAAGCGGCTGCTCGCGCTGCGAAGGGACGTTGGCTATTCGGTGTCGTGCACGACCCGCTTGCCACGCTCGGGCGAGGTCGATGGAAAGGACTACTACTTTCTTTCCACCGGCGAGATGCTCGCCGCGCGGGAACGGGGCGACTTCGCCGAATCGGCCGAAGTGCATGGGAAGATGTACGGCACGCTCCGGCGAGAGGTCGAGCGCGTGTTCGCGGCGGGGAAGCACGTCATCATGGACATCGACGTGCAGGGAGCAGCGCAGTTCGTGAAGGTGTTTCCGCGGTCGGTACTGGTGTTCGTGCTGCCGCCGTCGGCAACCGTTCTCATGACGCGGCTGATGGCGCGAAAGACCGAGAGCGATCAGGCGCTGCGCGTGCGGCTGGCCTCGGCGCTGAAGGAGTTGCAGGCGGTCGGATCGTACGAGTACACGGTGGTAAACGACGACCTCGATCGGGCGGTATCGGCGGTGTCGAGCATCATCGACGCGGAAGGTTTTCGTCGCGACCGGGTGATCGACCTCGACGGGCGGGTGCAGGAACTGGTGGACGAGCTTACGCGAGAGATCAACAAACGTTCGGAGGGATAAATGCAGGTTTTCACCCCGGTGGAAGTGGCGAAGCACGCCACGAACAAGTACCTCGCGGTCGTCGTCGCGGCGAAGTTTGCCCGCGTCGTCAACGAGTTTCCGCGCGATCGTTCGGCGTCGCGCGAGAAGAAGCTGACGACCCGCGCACTCGAGGAGCTCGCGGGCGGCAACGTCACCTACCGCGTGCTGCCGAAGCGCCGCCCCGGCGCCGAGTAACCAGCGACACGTCGGGGCGGGCGCCGTTGCCGCCCGCCCCGCGCCTAACGGTGAACGGAGCTCCAGCCCCCAAGCGCCCATACGCGGGCGCCCGCGTCCTGCTTGGCGTCAGCGGCGGGATCGCCAGCTACAAGTCGGCCTGGCTCGCCCGCCTGCTCACGCTCGCCGGCGCCGAGGTCGACGTCGTCATGACGCCCGCGGCGCTCGAATTCGTCGGCGCGATCACGTTCGAGGCACTGACCGGACGTCCGGTCCACAGCGAAATCTTCGGGGCCGGTAGCGCGCTCGACCATGTGAAGCTGGCGCGGTCCGCCAACGCGATCGTGGTCGCGCCGGCAACCGCCGACTTCTGCGCGCGGGCCGCGTCGGGTCAGGCGAACGACCTCCTCACCGCGATCCTCCTCGCGGCGAGCGCGCCGGTGATGCTCGTCCCGGCGATGAACGATCACATGTGGGCGCATCCCCAGACGAAGCAGAACGTCGCCCACTTGCAGAGCATCGGCTACCGCATCCTCCCGCCCGACGATGGCATGCTCGCGGTCGGCGAAGGAACCGGTCCGGGGCGGATGCCGGAGCCCGACACGATCCTCGCCCACGCCGGCTGGCTGCTCGAGGATCGCCGAGCGTTAGGCGGGAAGCGCATCGTCGTGACCGCGGGGCCGACGCGTGAACCCGTCGACCCCGTCCGGTTCATCTCGAACCACAGCAGCGGGAAGATGGGCGTCGCGATCGCCAGCGCCGCCTGGCGGCGGGGCGCGGAGGTGGTGCTGATCTGTGGGCCGATCAGCGTTCCCGCTCCCCCCGGTGCCTGCGTCGTCAGGGTGGAAACCACCGAGCAGATGCGCGACGCGGTTGCGCGCGAGCTTCCGAGCGCGGATGTGCTGATCATGGCGGCCGCGCCGGCCGATTTCCGCGCAAGCGTCGTCGCGGACGCAAAGATCAAGAAGGCGTCGGCGCCGTCCGAACTCGCGCTGTCACCGACACCGGACATTCTCGCGAGCACGATCAATGCGCGTCGGCGCGGCGCGGTGGTGGTCGGCTTCGCGCTCGAGACGAATGACGTGATCGCGCATGGGCGCGACAAGCTCGAGCAGAAGCAGCTGGACCTCGTCGTCGTCAACGACGCAACCGAGGAGGGCGCGGGTTTTGGCGTCGATACCAATCGGGTGACGTTTCTTGCGCGCGACGGTGCGGACGAACAGCTCCCGTTGATGCCGAAGCACGAGCTGGCCGATGTGATTCTGGATCGCGTGGTGAGGCTGTTGAATGGACGCTAGGGACAGGCTGCGCCGGTATCTCGAACAGCGGCGCGAGATGGGCGAATCGGAGTTCGCGCTCGACTCAATGTCGATCGAAGAAGCGATGAAGGTGATGGGCGGGCCGGCGAAGGGCACAGCGCCGCTGGAGCGCCGCACGCCATCGCCGGGTCCCTCCGCGGACCCAGCGCGTGAAGTTGCGCCGCCGGCGGCCCCCGACAGCCCGGATTGGCGCGAGGCGCTCCGCGCGACCGGCGCAACATCCGCTCCGCCACCCGCGGTGCTGCCGGCAACCTCCGCGCAAGTCGAGGGGGCCGCCCGCGGGCATCCGATCGAGTTGCCCTCCGGTCTCGTCGTCGCCAAGCCGGCGTCGCAAGGCGTGTCGGACATCGAGGCGCTGCCCTCGCTGGATGCGATAGCCGAGACGGTGCGCCGGTGCACCCGCTGCCCGCTGCACATGACCGCGATCCAGGGGGTGCCTGGGGAAGGCAACCCCAACGCGCGCTTCGTCGTGGTTGGTGAGGCGCCGGGCGCGACCGAAGACGAGACCGGGCGCCCATTCGTTGGCGCAGCGGGGCAGCTGCTGACAAAAATCCTTGCGGCGATCAATCTTCGTCGCGAAGATGTCTTCATCTGCAATGTGATCAAGCACCGGCCCCCGGGAAACCGGAATCCGTTGCCGAACGAAATCGCCGCGTGCAGTCCGTACCTGATCCGTCAGCTCGAGCTCATTCGCCCCGGGGTGATCCTCGCGCTCGGAACGTTCGCGGCGCAGACGCTCCTCGAGACCAAAGAATCGATCGGGAAACTTCGTGGACGCGTGCACCGCTACCACGGGATCCCGCTCATCGTGACCTACCATCCCGCCGCGTTGCTCCGTAACCCGGCGTGGAAGAGACCAGCCTGGGACGATGTCCAGCTCGCCCGTCGAATACTCGATAGCAGCCCCGAACTTCGGGCGTGATCCGTACCGCGATCGGCGGCCTCCGTACTCGGAGGACGCCGAGCAGGCGGTGCTCGCGGCCATGCTCATGGACGCGGACGCCGTCGCGCGCGTCGTCGAGACCGTCGACGACGGAATGTTCTACCGTGAGGGGCACCGCCGCATCTATCGCGCGATGACCGCCCTTACCGAGCGCGGCGAGATCGTCGATCCGCTCACGCTTGCGAATGAGCTCGAGCGGCGCGGTGAGCTCGACGCGTCGGGCGGCAAGGACTACATCGGCTTCCTCGTCGACGCCGTGCCGACGTCGGCGAACGTCGAGTATCACGCGCGCATCGTCCGCGAGAAGGCACTCTTCCGCCGCCTCATCGAAGTGTCGACGTCGATCGTTGCCGAGGCGTTCGAAGGCCGCCTGCAAGCGGCCGAGCTGCTCGACGACGCCGAGCACAAGATCTTCCAGGTCTCGCAGCAGCGCGGCCAGAAAGGGTTCACCCGCATCAAGGAGCTCCTCTGGCCGACGATGGAGCGCATCGAAGCGCTCCAGCGCGGTGGCAAGACCGTCACCGGTGTGCCGAGCGGATTCAAGGACGTGGATGAGCTGACGTCGGGTTTCCAGTCGTCCGACCTCGTCATCGTCGCGGCGCGACCGTCGATGGGAAAGACCGCGTTCGTGCTCAACATCGCGCAACACGCGGCCATCGAGCACAATGTTCCGGTTGCGTTCTTCTCGCTCGAAATGAGTAAGGAATCGCTCGTGCAACGCATGCTCACGAGTGAAGCGCGCATCGACGCGCAGCGGTTGCGGAAGGGAATGCTCCGCGACGACGATTTCCCGCGCCTCGCGCGCGCGGCGGGTATCCTCAGCTCGGCGCCCGTTTACATCGACGACACTCCGGGCCTGAGCCTGCTCGAGATGCGATCGAAGGCGCGCCGGCTCAAGGCCGACAGCGGGATCGGCCTCGTCGTGGTGGACTACCTGCAGCTGATGCAGGGTCCACCCGGCATCGAAAGCCGCCAGCAGGAGGTCAGCCAGATCTCGCGCGGCCTCAAGTCGCTGGCCAAGGAACTGGGCGTGCCGGTGGTCGCCCTGTCGCAGCTGTCACGGGCACCCGACCAGCGCGCGGGCGACCACCGTCCGCAACTCTCCGATCTTCGCGAATCGGGGGCGATCGAACAGGACGCCGACGTCATCATGTTCATCTTCCGCCAAGAAGTGTACGACGGCCCCACCGACAAGGACGGCAATTCGCTCGAAGGGCGCGCCGAGATCATCGTCGGCAAGCAGCGCAATGGACCGATCGGGATCGTCAACGTGTTCTTCCACAAGGCGTACACCCGCTTCGAGAACTACACCCAGCGCCAGGAAGCGTGAGCCCGAAGGCGAAGTCGGTCTATCGCTGCACGGAGTGCGGGGCGACGCATCCGAAGTGGTCCGGCCGCTGCGACGTGTGTGCCGAGTGGAACACGCTGGTCGAAGAGATGGCACCGGTGAAGGCGTCCGCCGCGACGGCGTCGGCGCGGAGGGCCGGGGGTGCAAAATCGTTAGGCGCTGGTGGCAGCGTCGCGCCGACACCCGCGCTCCGCGACGTCAAGGGGTCGGAAGCCAATCGCTGGCGCACCGGGATCGACGAACTCGACTTCGTGCTCGGGGGTGGTCTCGTCCCCGGGTCGATGGTCCTCGTCGGCGGCGAGCCTGGCATCGGCAAGTCGACGCTCCTGTTGCAAACAGCCGCCCGGTTGCAGGCGAGCGGACACTCGGCCCTCTACGTGTCGGGCGAGGAATCGCCGCTCCAGGTGAAGCTGCGCGCCGATCGCCTCGACCTGCCTGATGGTCCGACCGGCGCGGGCGACGTCGCGTTCCTCGGCGAGACGAACCTCGAGACGATCCTCGCGACCGCCGATGCGATGCGTCCGCAACTCATGATCGTCGACTCGATTCAGACCGTGTACACGGCCGACCTCGAGGGCGCACCGGGGAATGTCGGCCAGGTTCGCGAAGGCGCGGCGCGGCTGATGCGCTTCGCAAAAGAGAGCGGGACCGCTGTGTTCGTCGTCGGCCATGTCACGAAGGGCGGCGGGATCGCCGGGCCGAAGACGCTCGAGCACATCGTCGACACGGTGCTCTACTTCGAGGGCGAAGCTTCGCTCGATCACCGAGTGCTCCGTGCGACCAAGAACCGCTTCGGGAGCGTCGACGAGATTGGCGTCTTCCGGATGACGCAGGCGGGGCTCGTCGCCGTCGAGAATCCGTCGGAGCTCTTCATGGGCGAGCGGGGAAGCATGGTTTCCGGAAGCGCCGTGACCGCGCTCCTCGAAGGGACGCGTCCCGTACTCGTCGAGGTGCAGGGACTCGCCGCGAAGGCGGGGTTCGGTACCCCGCAGCGCGTGTCGACGGGACTCGACGGCCGGCGTCTGGCGCTCCTCCTCGCGGTGCTCGACAAGCGCGCCGGACTCTCGTTCGCCCAGCTCGATGTGTTCGTCAACGTCGTCGGTGGGCTCAGGCTGCAGGAACCGACTGGCGACCTCGCTGTCGCCGCGTCGCTCGCCTCGAGCGTCTACGACCGCGCCCTGCCTAACGATGCGATCTTCCTCGGCGAGGTCGGCCTCGGCGGCGAAGTGCGGCCCGTCGCCCAGACCGAGCGGCGCCTCACCGAGGCGGCGAAGATGGGGTTCACGAGCGCCTATGTGGCCGAGCGGAGCGTGCCGGCCCGCGGTACGACACGCGACATCAGGGCGATCGGCGTGCGCGGCATCGGCGAGATGTTCGAGAAGCTGTTTCGATGAGCGTCACGCGGGATGTCGGAGTTATCATCGTCGCCGCGGGCAGTGGACGCCGCGTCGGTGGCGCGGAGCTCAAGCAGTTCCGCTGGGTGGCGGGCAAGCCCATGCTGCTGCACAGTGTTCAGCGATTCCAGGCGCGCCGTGACGTGGCGATGGTGGTCTGCGTGCTTCCGCGTGAATTCGCCGGCGACCCGCCGCCCTGGATCTTCCAGAGCGACCTCGATCGCTTGTTGCTGGCGTCGGGCGGGAAGGAGCGCGGAGATTCGGTGTACAATGGTCTCGATGATCTTCCCGAGGAGTGCGCGGTGACGCTCGTGCACGATGCTGCGCGTCCGTTCGTCGATGATGCGACGGTCGATCGCGTCGTGGCCGCGGCGCGGGCGGGCAGCGGGGCTGTGCCGGCGCTTCCGGTCGTGGACACGCTCAAGCAGGCGAGTGCCGATGGCCGGATCGAGCGCACCGTTCCGCGCGATGGGCTCTGGCGCGCCCAGACACCGCAGGGATTTCCGCGGCTGATGCTCGAGCAGGTCTACGTGCGCGCGCGCCGCGAGCAGGTTGCCGCGACAGACGATGCGGCGCTCTGCGAGCGTTTCGGTTTTCCAGTGGTCGTCGTTGCGGGGAACGAGCGCTTGATGAAGATCACCGACGAATCGGATTTCGCGCGCGCTGAAGCGTTGTTCGCGACGGAAGGGGCCTCGTGAAGGAGCCGAAGGCGGTGCCCTTCTGGTCGCCGGTGGAAATCGAGACGGCGCTCCGGCAGGTCATCGCGCACATCGAGCAGGGCGGCGTGCTCGCGTATCCCACCGAGACCGTCTACGGCTTTGGCGGCGCCGCCGATGAAGCGGGCGTCGAGGCGCTGGTCGCGTTGAAGGGTCGCCCGCCCGGCAAGCCGTTCCTGCTGCTCGTCGCCGGCAGCACGATGATCGAGCGCCTCGGCCTAACGCTTCCACCGTACGCGGCGCGACTCGCCGCGCGGCATTGGCCCGGTCCGCTCACGCTGGTACTGGCCGGTGGTGAGCGGCGCGTTCCTGCGAGGCTGCGCGGGCCCGAGGGCGGCGTCGCCGTCCGGTGGACGCCCCACGTCGGGCTCACCCGGCTCCTCCGCGCCTATGGACAGCCACTGACGTCGACGAGCGCGAATCGGCCAGGGGTACCGCCCGCGACGTCCGTAGGGGAGATTGTCAAGCAGTGGCAGACCGCCATCGCGCGCGGAAACCTGCTCGCGCTCGACGGTGGACGGCTGGCGCCGTCACCGCCATCGACGGTCGTCGACTGTACGGGGCGACGGCCCCGCGTCATTCGTCCGGGCGCGATCAGCGCCGAGACGTTGCGTGAAAGCGTTCCTGATCTCGTCGGCGATGCCTGACGGCCGCTCGCACTCGCACACGATGAATCACCTGTGGACATGAAGATCCTCTTCGTCTGCACCGGCAACACCTGCCGCAGCCCGCTCGCCGAAGCGATCGCTCGCAAGATCGCGATCGAACGCGGCCTGAGCGATCTCGATGTCGCGAGCGCCGGCACGAGCGCATGGGAAGGCGCATCCGCGTCCGACGGTTCGCTGCTCGTGGGCATGGAGCACGGACTCGACCTGAGCCTGCATCGCGCGCAGTTGCTGTCACGGCAGCTCGTGTCGGGGGCGGACGTGGTGCTCGGAATGGGCCCGCACCATGTCGAACGCGTCGAGGCACTCGGCGGTGACAACGTGCATACCCTCGTGAGCTACGCGTCGCACGGAAAGACCGACCGCGCGATCAGCGATCCGGTTGGGCAGGACCTCTCGGTGTACCGGGCGACGTACGAAGAGCTCGACCGCGAGATCCGCCGCGCCCTCGACCGCCTGACGGCCGACCGCCCCTCCGACGCGCAGTGACGCCTCGATTCGCGGTGGCGCGGCGATGACGCGTCCAGCGCGGCTCGTCCTGCTCGGGAGTCCGGTCGCCCACTCGCTCTCGCCGGCGTTCCAGAACGCCGCCCTCGACGCTGCCGGCATCGCGCTGCGCTACGAAGCGATCGATGTGCCTGCCAGCGCGCTCGATGCGACGCTCGCGGCGCTCTCGTTCGAAGGCGCGGCGGGGAACGTCACCGTGCCGCACAAGATCGCGGTCCACGACCGATGCTCTGCGCTCACGCCCATCGCCCGGCGCGCCGGCGCCGTCAACACGTTCTGGTTCGCCGAAGGAACGCTCAACGGCGACAACACCGACGTCGGAGGCTTCCGCGCATCCGTGGACGGGTTGCGCGGCGACGAGCCGCTGCCATCCCGCATCATCCTGCTCGGCGCGGGGGGAGCTGCAGCGGCAGTCTGCGCCGCTGCCGAGGAATGGGGGGCCAAATCGGTTCAGGTCGTTGCGCGCTCGCGAGGCGCGGCGCATCGCCTCGCCGCACGCTTTCCGGGACTCGTCGAGATCGTAGAAAATCTCGATGTACCGCTGCGCGCAACGAAGAGCGCACCGCAGGGTGCGCCACTCGTGGTGAATGCCACCCCGCTCGGCCTCGCCCCGCGCGACGCATTGCCGGTCGAGATCGAACTGCTCCCGCCTCGGGCGCTGGTACTCGACCTCGTCTACAGCCGCGGCGAGACTCGTTTCGCTCGCGAGGCGCGCGCCGCCGGCCACCGCGCGGCCGACGGACTGACGATGCTCCTCGAGCAGGGTGCGCTCGCCTTCGAGCGCTGGTTCGGGTTTGCGCCCGATCGCGCAGCGATGCGGCGCGCCGTCGCGTGATCGACGCCGTTCGGTTCCGGGAGGGCGGACGCGCACTGCTTGGCTCCGCGCTCGAGTTCCTGCTTCCGCCGGTGTGCGCATCGTGCGATTGCCTCGTCTCCGATCCCACCGACGCGCTCGTGTGTGGCGTCTGCTGGTCGCGCCTGGGCCGAATTCCGGCGCCGCGCTGTGACCGGTGCGGGCATCCCTCCGATGCATACGACTGCCGCTGGTGCCCGTTGCTGCCCCCGTACGTGCGCTCGGTGCGCTCGGTGTGCTGGGTCGGACCGGGCACCGCGCTTGCAATCGTTCACGCGCTCAAATACAGCGGGTGGACACGAGTTGCGGAGGGGATGGGAACACGCATGGCGCGGCTCTCGTTTCCCGGTGATGTCGTTCGCGAACGCACCGCGCTCGTGCCCGTACCTCTCGCTCGTACGCGAGAGCGCGAACGCGGCTACAATCAGAGTGGGCTGCTCGCGAGTGCAGTCAGCCTGAAGTGGAAGATTCCCGTCTGGAACGACGTCGTCTCGCGCGAGCGCGCGACGGACAGCCAGACGCGGTTGACACCGGAACAGAGGCGACGCAACGTTTCGAGCGCCTTCACTGTGGCGCCGCGGCTCGGCTCACGGCTTCGCGGCGCGCATATCGTGCTCGTCGATGACGTCGTGACGACAGCAGCGACCCTCAACGCCTGCGCCACCGCGCTCTACGACGGCGGCGCGCGCATCATCAGCTACGTGACCTTCGGACGGGCGCCGTCGATCGGCGACCGGATCGATCTGACAGGAGATCTGCTCGATGGGAATTCGCGTCGGCATTAACGGATTTGGCCGCATCGGCCGCCAGGTATTGCGTGCGGCGAAACTGCAGGGCGTCGCCGACCTCGACTTCGTCGCGGTGAACGATCTCACCGACACGAAGACGCTCGCGCATCTCTTCAAGTACGACTCGGTCCATCGCACCTGGCAGGGCGACGTCAGCCAGAGTGAGAAGAGCATCACCGTCGACGGCGACGAGATCAAGATCTTCGCGGAGAAGGATCCGGCGAACCTGCCGTGGAAGGATCTTGGCGTCGACATCGTGCTCGAGTCCACCGGTCGCTTCACCGATGCGAGCGGCGCAAAAAAGCATCTCGACGGCGGCGCGAAGAAGGTGATCATCTCCGCCCCCGCGAAGGGCGAGGACATCACCATCGTCATGGGCGTCAACAGCAACAAGTACGACCCCGCAAAGCACAACATCATCTCGAATGCATCGTGCACGACCAACTGTCTCGTGCCGATGGTCAAGGTCATCCGTGACAATTTCGGGTTCGTCCGCGGCTCGATGGTCACGATTCACAGCTACACCAACGACCAGAACATCCTCGACCTGCCGCACAAGGACCTGCGGCGCGCCCGCGCAGCCGCGGTGTCGATGATCCCCACGACAACCGGTGCGGCAAAGGCGACTGCGCTCGTGATCCCGGAGCTCAAGGGAAAGATCGATGGCATCGCGATCCGCGTTCCAACGCCTGACGTTTCGCTCACCGACCTGGCGGTCGTCGTCGACAAGCCGGTGACGATGGAGCAGCTCAACGCGGCGTTCAAGAAGGCCTCCGAGGGCGAGCTGGCGGGAATTCTCCAGTACACCGAGGAGGAGTTGGTCTCGGCGGACTACATCGGAAATCCGCACTCCTGCATTCTCGACGCGAAGAGCACCAATGTCGTCGATGGGCTGCTGCTGAAGGTCTCCGGCTGGTACGACAACGAGTGGGGCTATGCATCCCGCTGCGTCGACCTGCTTCGTTTTGTCGGCGCACGCCTGTAATGCTCCGGCGTAGCTTCATTCAGCGATGAGCGATCGACCGAGCGCCGCCGCCCGTGCATGGGACGCGGCGGCGCTCGCGCTCGTCGTCGGAGGCGCGGCGCTCTACGTCGTCGCGCATGCTGGAATGACGGGAATTCTCGCCAGCCAGGTTCACATCGCGACCATCGAAGCGCCGAACCTCACGCGATGGGTGCACTACCGGCAGATGTCGAACATCGGCCTTGCCCTCGTCGCGGTCGGCGTCGCCGTCGGCATCACCGCATATTTCCGCAGCCGGCGCGAGACCACCGCACGTTCGGCCGCCCCGCCCGGCGGCACCTCGCTCGTCCCGCCTAACGCGCCAGAGGAATGAACAAGAAGACCGTTCGCGATCTCACCGACGCCCAGCTCCGTGGCAAGCGCGCCCTCGTTCGCGTCGATTTCAACGTCCCGCTGGACGAGCAGGGCGCGATCACCGACGACACGCGCATCCGGGCCGCGCTGCCCACCATCCGGCTGCTGCTCGACAAGGGCGCAGTCGTCGTCCTGCTCTCGCACCTCGGACGTCCCAAAGCGAAGCCGGAAGCGAAGTACTCGCTGTCACCGGTCGCGCAGCGGCTCAATGAGCTGCTCGGGAGCAACGTCATCTTCGTCGAGAGCACCGATTCCGACGAGGCGCTCAAGGCGACGAAGACGGCGAAGCCCGGCGAAGTCGTGCTGCTCGAGAATACGCGCTTCCTCGGTGGCGAGGAGAAGAACGACGAGCGCTTGTCGCGCGCGCTGGCGATGCTCGGCGACGTTTACGTGAACGACGCATTCGGCTCCGCGCATCGCGCGCACGCGTCCACCGAAGGCGTCGCGCGCGTGCTGCATCCCGCCGTTGCGGGGCTGCTGATGGAGAAGGAGCTCGACTATCTCGGCCGCGCGCTCACTACGCCGGCGCGCCCGTTCGTCGCGATCATGGGGGGCTCGAAGATCAGCGGGAAGATCGACGTGATCGAGAGCCTGCTGCCGAAAGTCGACAGGATGCTGATCGGCGGCGCGATGGCGTGCACCTTCTTCAAGGCGATGGGCCTCGAGACCGGCAAGTCGCTGGTCGAAGACGACAAGGCCGATCTCGCCGAGACGCTGCTCAAGCGGGGCAGCGACAAGCTCGTGCTGCCGGTCGATGCGCTCGTCGCGCCGGGGATGGACGACGGCGCGAAGGCGCACGCCGTCAGGCGGGACTCGATCCCGAAGAACGAGGCGATGTTCGACATCGGTGTCGAGAGCATCAAGGAATTCCGGCAGCACATTGCGAGCGCGAAGACGGTGCTCTGGAACGGCCCGATGGGGGTGTTCGAGAAGCCACCGTTCGATGCCGGCACCAAGGCGATCGCGGCCGCGCTCGCGGCGGCGACGATAGCTGGCGCGACGACGATTGTCGGCGGCGGGGATTCAGCGGCCGCGGTCGCCGAGGCCGGGCTCGAGTCCGAGATGAGCCACGTGTCCACCGGGGGAGGCGCCTCGCTCGAATTCCTCGAAGGAAAGACGCTTCCTGGTGTTGCGGCGCTCGACGACAAATGAGCGCGTCTTCGCCGGCACCGCGCACCCCGATCTTCGCGGCCAACTGGAAGATGAACAGCGGCCCGAGCGAGGCGCGCACGTTCATGCGCGTGTTTCTCACGCGGTACGCGCGCCGCCCCGATCGGACCGTGATGTTCTTTCCACCCGCGCTCTCGCTCGCGGCGGTGCGCGACGCGCTCAGGGAGCGCACGGACGTGCTCACCGGTGTGCAGAACATCCATTGGGAAGCAAAGGGCGCGTTCACCGGTGAGACTTCGGCGGTGATGGCCGCCGACGCCGGCGCCACGTACGCACTCGTCGGTCACAGCGAGCGGCGCCACGTGTTCGGCGAGACGGACGATCAGACCGCGAAGAAATGCGCGGCCGCGTTCGCTGCTGGCATCGTGCCGATGCTCTGTGTCGGCGAGAAGCTCGAAGAGCGCGAGCGCGGCGACACCGAGAAGGTCGTCGTCAGGCAGCTGCGCGCTGGGTTGTCGTCGCTCTCGAACGCGCAGGTCGGCAGGACGCTGATCGCGTACGAGCCGGTCTGGGCGATCGGCACCGGTCGCACCGCGACCCCGGCGGACGCGACCGCCGTTCACGTCGCGATCCGTGCGGAGCTCGCGAGCATCGCGGGCGAACACGGGAGTGGCGTGCCAATTCTCTACGGAGGCAGCGTCAACGCCCAGAACGTGCGCACCCTGCTCGACGCGAAGGGCGTCGATGGCGTGCTGGTCGGTGGAGCGAGCCTCGACGCTGACGGGTGGGCGACAATCGTTCGCAGCTGAATGCGCCGACACTTGACTCGACTCCGCTGAATCCTGTAAGTTTGTGGGCTGAGCGCACTTCGCTCGGTCCCACACAATCACGCTCAGACGTCAATCTCGCCGCAATGATCTACGGCTTCTTGTTCACCCTGCTCGTCATCGACTGCGTCGTTCTCGGCGCGGCCATTCTCCTGCAGGCCGGGAAGGGCGGAGGCATGGCCGCGAGTTTCGGCGGCGCAAGCAGCTCTGCTGACCAGGTGCTCGGCGCGCGTCAGGCAGGGAATTTTCTCACTGCGGCCAGCTGGTGGGCCGGCGGCATCTTTCTCTTCCTCGCCTTCGTGCTCGCGATGATGTCTTCGCGGAACCGCGTTCCGCAGTCGGTGCTGGACGAGCCGTCGACGATCCCTGTTCCGGCTGCGACGTCGCCTGTCCCGGGATCCGCCGCCCCAGTCGTCCCGCTCGAGCAGGCGCCCGCGCCGACGACGACCACTCCCGCGCCGCGCCCGTAGCGAACGTGGACGGCGCGCGCGGGACCGAAGGGTTCCTCCTCCTCGAGGACGGAACCCTTTTTCACGGCCGGCTCCGGCATCCGGTGCAGCCCTCGGTCGCCGAGGTCGTGTTCACGACGAGCATGACCGGTTACCAGGAGACGTTCACGGATCCCTCGTATCGCGGGCAGATCGTCGTGATGACCGCGCCGATGATCGGCAACTACGGCATCAACACCGAAGACCCCGAGTCGGAGCGTCCGCAGATCGGGGGAATCGTGGTTCGCGAGATCTCCGAGACCTTCTCGAACTGGCGCGCCAGCGGCGATCTCGTCAGCTGGTTGCAATCCGCGCAAGTGCCGGTGCTCGATGGTGTTGATACGCGTCGCCTCACGAAGCACCTCCGCACCGCGGGCGTGATGCGCGGGGTAATTGCGGGCGGCGACGCGGCGATCGCGGAGCTCACCGCGCTGCTCGAGAGCTCACCGCTGATGGAAGGTCTCGACCTCGCATCGGTCGTCTCGACGCGGGCGCCATACGAGTGGGGCTCCGGCGAATGCGAGATCGTCGCGTACGATTACGGGATCAAGCGCAACATCCTGCGCCTGTTCGAGGATCAGGGATGTCGCGTCACCGTTGTCCCGGCGGACACGCCGGCTGAAGCCGTGCTCGAGCGCGACCCGAGCGGTGTCTTTCTCTCGAACGGTCCGGGAGATCCCGCCGCGATTGCGTACGCTCAGCAGGTTGTCCGGACGATCGGTGAAGCGGGCGTGCCGGTGTTCGGTATCTGCCTGGGACATCAGATCTTGGGGCTCGCCTACGGGGCGAACACGACGAAAATGTCGTACGGGCACCGCGGGGGAAATCACCCCGTCCGCGAGATCGCGACCGGACGCGTGCTCATCACTTCCCAGAATCACGGATTCGCGGTCGCTGGTTCCGAGAAGGGGATTCCGGGCGCGCCGGCGCTCGAGGTGACTCACGTGAACTTGAATGACGGCACCGTCGAGGGTCTCGCGCACCGCGAGCTGCCGATTTTCGCCGTGCAGTATCACCCGGAGGCTGCGCCAGGGCCGCATGACGCGCGCGGCCTCTTCCCGCGCTTCATGGAGCGGGTCGCCGAGCGCAGACGCCCGCGCTGAACCGGCCTCCAAGTGCAAGCAAGACAAGTGCTTGACACCCTCTCGCCGGGCTCATAACTTCGGACCACAGCAGAGCCGCAGCGGCGTCAACTTACACGGCGATTCCATGACCAAGGCCGACCTGGTCGAGCGGGTAACCGCTCAGATCTCGCGCACCGCGGGTCCGATGATTTCGAAAAAGGACTGCGCACGTGTCGTGGACTCATTCCTCGACGCGATCAAGGAGGCTCTTCAGGAGCAGAAGAACATCGAGGTCCGCGGCTTCGGTACCTTCAAAATCCGGCAGCGGAAGACGCGGATGGCGCGGAATCCCCGAACTGGTTCTCCTGTAGAGGTTTCCGCCCGCCCGGTCCCGGTGTTCAAGCCATCCAAGGAGCTCCGTGCGATGGTGGCCGGGATGGAAGTCGAGGACGATGAAGAGGATGAGGAGTATTCAGAGGCGTGACCTGAGGTCGTGCAGCATACGCCCCGGCGCGCTCGCGCTCCGGGGCGTCCCTGTCTTCACGCTCGCACGACGCAAATCATGACGCAACTCATGACGGTGCGCGTACTTCTCTTCGCATCGTGGGCCGACGCACTCGGCGCGCGTTCCATCGATATCGACGTGCCCGACGACGCCACCGCCGCCGACGTGTTGTCCGCGCTGGGCGCGCGCGCGGACGGACTGGGGCTTCCGCGGCCCGCTCTCGCCGTGAACCGCTCCATCGTCCGTGCGAAGGCCCGCATCGCGCGCGGCGACGAGCTGGCGATCATCCCACCTGTCGCCGGCGGCTGATGCGCGCCGCGATCGTCCTCCGTCCAATCGACGGCGCCGCGCTCCTCGCCGAGGTCGCGGCGAGCTCGAACGGCGCGACGGTACTTTTCACCGGGAGCGTCCGCGAGCTCAGCGACGGTCGCGCGGTCAGCGGAATCGATTATGATGCGTACGAGTCGATGGCGGCTGAAGAGCTGTCGCGGATCGTCGGCGAAGCGAGCGAACGATTCGCGACCGAGCACGTGGTCGCCGAGCACCGGATTGGTTCGCTGTCACTCGGCGACGTGAGCGTGGGCGTCGCGGTCGGGCATCCGCATCGAGGCCCGGCGTTTGAAGCTGCGCGTTATGTCATCGAGGAGATCAAGCTGCGACTCCCCGTTTGGAAGCAGGAGCTGTTCACCGACGGTACGCGCGCGTGGGTTGACGCGCGAGTCGTCGCCCACGCCCCGGCCCCATGACCATCGCGGGCGAACGCGACCAATTCGGGCGCGCGATCGAGTACCTCCGTGTCTCGGTCACCGATCGCTGCAACTTCCGCTGCCTCTATTGCATGCCCGCCGACGGGCTGCCGTGGCTCCCGCGCGCCGAGATTCTCAGCTATGAGGAGATCGCGGCGGTCGTCGCGCAGCTCGCGCCACTCGGGCTCAAGCGAGTGCGTCTCACGGGTGGCGAGCCCACCATTCGTCCGCAACTCGAGCGGCTCATCGCGATGCTGCGCTCGATCGGCGGAGTCGATGACATCGCGCTCTCCACGAACGGCGTGCGCTTCGAGGAATACGCCTCGACGTTTCGCGAGGCAGGTCTCGACCGGGTCAACATCTCCGCCGACAGCCTGCGTCCGGATCGCATCGCAACGATCTCGCGGCGCAACCTCGGTCTCGATCCGGTGCGCGCCGCACGTGCCGCCAGCGACGCCGGCCTGTCACCCGTGAAGTTGAACGTCGTCGTGATGCGAGGGATCAATGACGACGAGGTCGCCGACTTCGCGCGCCTGACGCTCGATCATCCATGGCACGTGCGATTCATCGAGCTGATGCCGGTCGGCGAGATGCGAGACCTGACCTGGCAGCACGTCGTGCCAAGCGACGAAGTGCTGTCTCGCCTGAGTGACATTGGCGCACTGAGCGCGACCGCCGGTCCGCGCGGCAACGGGCCGGCTGCGTACCACGCCTTTGCCGGCGCCCCGGGCAGCATCGGCGTCATCACGCCGATGTCGCACACCTATTGCGCGACGTGCAACCGCGTACGCCTCACGGCCGACGGACGCCTCCGAACCTGTCTCTTCGGCGACCACGAAGTCGGGTTACGCGAGCCGCTCCGCGCGGGGGAACCGCTTGCGCCGCTCTTCCGCGAAGCGCTCGCCAACAAGCCGCGCGAACACGCGTTGCTGCAGATGAAGGTCGGCGGACTTCGCGCCCTGTCGCAAGTCGGCGGGTGACGTTCGGGCGGGCTGTGCCCGCGCCGTATCGCTGCTTAGCTTTCATGTGTTCGTCGTCCGCCGCGTACGCTCCTCCACAGCCGCTCAATTCCCATGCTCAATAAGATCACCGTCGTCGGGGCCGGCAACGTCGGCGCCACCACGGCTCAGCGTCTCGCCGAGAAGTCGCTTGCCCGCACTGTCGTGATGGTCGACGTCGTCGAGGGCACTCCCCAGGGGAAGGCACTCGATCAATGGGAGTCGGCACCGGTCGAGGGGTTCGACACCCGCATCATCGGCTCGAACGGCTACGACGAATCGGCGGACTCGGACATCGTCGTCATCACGGCCGGCATCGCCCGCAAGCCCGGGATGTCACGCGACGACCTGCTCAACACCAACGCCGGGATCGTGAAGGCGGTGTGTGAACAGGTGAAGCGCACGTCGCCGAAGTCGATCATCGTGATGGTCTCGAATCCGCTCGACGTGATGTGTTACGTCGCGAAGAAGGTGACGGGGTTCCCGCGCGAGCGCGTTCTCGGGATGGCCGGCGTGCTGGACACGGCGCGCTATCGCTCCTTCCTCGCCGAAGCACTCGACGTCAGCGTCGAGGACATCTCGGCGATGGTGCTCGGCGGACACGGCGACACGATGGTCCCGCTGATCAGCTACACCACGGTGAGCGGCATTCCCGTTTCGCAGCTTCTCGACCGGAAGACGCTCGACGCGATCGTCGACCGGGCGCGGAACGGCGGGGCCGAGATCGTGAAGTTCCTCAAGACCGGCTCGGCCTACTACGCGCCGTCTTCGGCCGCGGTGCAGATGTGCGAAGCGATCGCGCTCGACAAGAAGCGCGTGCTGCCGTGCGCCGCCTGGCTCGAGGGCGAGTACGGTATGAAGGACCTGTTCCTCGGCGTCCCGTGCAAGATCGGGCGAAAGGGGCTGGAGAAGATCCTCGAGATCGAGCTGACGAGCGCCGAACGAGTCGCGTTAGGCAAGAGCGCGGACGCTGTCCGGGAGCCGATGGCCGCAGTCAAGCTGTAACCGGACGATGCGCACTTTCTTCCGCTCGAGCATCGGGCTCAAGGCGGTGATGGCGGTGAGTGGGCTGCTGATGGTCGGGTACCTGCTGACCCATGTCGCCGCGAACCTGCTCGTCTTCCGCGGGCCGACGCTGATCAACACCTACAGCGCCCTGCTGCACTCGCAGCCGGCCTTCCTCTGGGCGGCGCGGGTGGTGCTGATCGTGGCACTCGTCGCCCACGTCTGGTCGGCGATCGTCCTGACGAGGCGGGAGCGCGCCGCTCGGCCGATCGCGTACGGGATGCGACGCCCTCAGGTATCCACGCTCGGTTCGCGCACGATTCGCTGGGGCGGGCTGGTGATCCTGTTCTTCCTCGTCTGGCACATTCTCCAGTTCACCACCGGGACGGTGCTGCCGTCGCGGTTCATCGCGGGTGACCCGCACGGGAACGTATTTCGCGCGTTCCGCATTCCGTGGGTGGTTGCACTCTACGTCGTCTCGATGGCGGCGGTCGGGCTGCACCTCTTCCACGGCACGTGGAGCGCGTTTCGCTCACTCGGACTGGTGAAGCCGTCCGAGCACGCGCTGCGGCACAAGACGTCGCTGGTAGTGGCGGGGCTGGTCTGGCTCGGGTTCACGATCATTCCGCTGGCGATCCTCGCCGGCGTTGGCCGTTAGGCAAGCCATGGAACTGAACGCACGGATTCCGGGCGGCCCGATCCAGGAGAAGTGGGATCGGCACCGCTTCGAGATGAAGCTGGTGAACCCGGCCAACCGGCGCCGGCACAAGGTCATCATCGTCGGATCGGGACTGGCCGGCGGCTCCGCCGCCGCAACGTTAGGCGAGCAGGGCTACGACGTCCACAACTTCTGCTATCACGACTCGCCGCGCCGGGCACACAGCATCGCGGCGCAGGGCGGCATCAACGCGGCGAAGAACTACCAGAACGACGGCGACAGCGTCTACCGGCTCTTCTACGACACGGTGAAGGGCGGGGACTACCGGTCGCGCGAGGCGAACGTCTACCGCCTCGCCGAGCTCAGCGTCAACATCATCGACCAGTGCGTTGCGCAGGGCGTGCCGTTCGCCCGCGAGTACGGCGGACTGCTGGCGAACCGGTCGTTCGGCGGCGCGCAGGTCTCGCGCACCTTCTACGCGCGGGGCCAGACGGGACAGCAGCTGCTGCTCGGTGCATACCAGGCGCTCGAGCGCCAGATCGGGCGCGGCCAGGTGAAGATGTACCCGCAGCACGAGATGCTGGACGTGGTCGTGATCGACGGCCGCGCGCGCGGCATCGTGACGCGGAACCTCGTGACCGGCGCGGTCGAGGCGCACGCCGCCGACGCGGTCATCCTCGCGACGGGCGGTTACGGGAACGTGTTCTTCCTGTCGACGAACGCGCGGAAGAGCAATGCGACGGCGATCTGGCGCGCCTACAAGAAGGGCGCGGCATTCGCGAACCCGTGCTACACGCAGATCCATCCGACGTGCATCCCGCAGACGGGCGAGCACCAGTCGAAGCTGACGCTGATGTCGGAGTCGCTCCGCAACGACGGGCGCGTCTGGGTGCCCAAGGCCAGGGGCGACAAGCGGCCGCCCGAGCAGATCCCCGAGGAAGAGCGCGACTACTATCTCGAGCGGCGCTATCCGAGCTACGGCAATCTCTCGCCCCGCGACATCGCGTCGCGCGCCGCGAAGACGGTCTGTGACGAAGGGCGCGGTGTCGGACCGGGCGGCCTCGGCGTCTACCTCGATTTCCGCGACGCGATCGAGCGCTTTGGCGAGAACACCATCCGCGAGCGCTACGGCAACCTCTTCGAGATGTACGAGCGGATCACCGATGAGGATCCGTACAAGACGCCGATGCGCATCTATCCCGCCGTCCATTACACGATGGGCGGTCTCTGGGTCGACTACAACCTGCAGACGACCGTCCAGGGGCTGTTCACGGCGGGCGAGGCGAATTTCTCGGATCACGGCGCGAACAGGCTCGGCGCGAGCGCGCTGATGCAGGGTCTGGCGGACGGATACTTCGTGCTGCCCAACACGTTAGGCAACTACATCGGCGACACGAAGCTGGAGAAGCTCGACAACACGCACCCGGCGATGCAGCAGGCAGTCAGCGATGCGAAGGCGATGTCAGCGAGGCTGCTCGGGATCAAGGGGACGCGAACGGTTGACTCGATTCACCGCGAGCTCGGCAAGATCATGTGGGAGTACTGCGGGATGGCCCGTAACGCAGCCGGACTGCGGAAGGCGCTCGAGCTCATTCCGCGGCTCCGCGAGGAATTCTGGCACAATGTCAATGTCCCCGGGAGCGACATCGAGCTCAATCAGGCACTCGAGAAGGCTGGGCGTGTCGCCGACTTCCTCGAGCTGGCCGAGCTGATGTGCCGCGACGCGCTCGACCGCAACGAGAGCTGCGGCGGGCATTTTCGCGAGGAGTACCAGACCCCCGACGGCGAGGCGCGGCGTGACGACGACCAATTCGCCTACGTCGCGGCGTGGGAGTACGGCGGCCCGGGGAAGGATCCGATCCTGAACAAGGAGCCGCTCGTCTTCGAGAACGTCAAGCTTTCGCAGCGGAGCTACAAGTAATGCGTCTCACTCTCGTGGTATGGCGTCAGGCGGGGCCCGCCACGGACGGGCGATTCGTCACCTATCAGGTGACGGACGTCAGCCCGGACATGAGCTTCCTCGAGATGCTCGACGTGCTGAACGAGGAGCTGACCCTGAAGGGCGACCGCCCGATCGAGTTCGAGCACGACTGCCGCGAGGGGATCTGCGGGTCGTGCGGCGTGATGATCGACGGGGTGGCGCACGGCCCGATGAAGGGCACCGCAACCTGCCAGCTTCACATGCGCAGCTTCAAGGACGGCGATACGATCCAGGTCGAGCCGTGGCGGGCGCGTGCCTTCCCGGTGATCAAGGATCTCGTCGTCGACCGGAGCGCATTCGACCGGATCGTCGCGTCAGGCGGTTACATCAGCGTGAATACCGGTGGCGCTCTGGATGCGAACACGACGCTGATAGCCAAGGAGCTGGTCGACCAGTCGATGGACGCGGCCGCCTGCATCGGGTGCGGCGCCTGCGTGGCGGCGTGCCCTAACGCTTCCGCGTCGCTGTTCACGGCGGCGAAGCTCACGCACCTCGGCCTGCTCCCTCAGGGCCAGCCCGAGCGTTTTCGCCGGACGCTGAGCATGGTGGGCCAGATGGAGGAAGAAGAATTCGGCGGGTGCACGCTCCACGGCGAGTGCCAGGAAGCATGTCCCAAGGAGATCTCCATCGACACCATCGTCCGGATGAACCGCGATTTCATCCGGGCGAGCGTGACCAAGCGGGAAGAGAAAGTGTTCGCGGGCGACGCGTGACGAGGCAGCCGTTAGCCATAAGCCATTAGCGGTGAGCGACCGCGGTTCCGCCGTGCCTCACCGCTAATGGCAAATGGCTGCAGTCAAATCCGCTAACGGCAAACGGCTGCTGTCAAATCCGCGGCAGCGTGATCCCCGTCTGCGCCTGGTACTTCCCCTTCTTGTCCTTGTAGCTCACTTCCGGCCCCTCCTCCCCGCGGAAAAACAGGACCTGCGCGATGCCCTCGTTCGCGTAGATCTTCGCCGGGAGCGGCGTCGTGTTGGAGATTTCGAGCGTCACGTGGCCCTCCCACTCGGGCTCGAAGGGCGTGACGTTGGTGATGATTCCGCACCGGGCGTAGGTGGACTTTCCGACGGTGATCGTCATGACGTCGCGCGGGATGCGGAAATATTCGATCGACCGCGCCAGCGCAAACGAATTGGGGGGGACGATGCAGACATCGCCCTCGAACTCGACGAAGGTCTTCGGGTCGAAGTTCTTCGGGTCGACGATCATGCTCATCACGTTCGTGAAAATCTTGAACTCCGGAGCGACCCGCATGTCGTAACCGTACGAGCTCACGCCGTATGAAATCACTCCGGCGCGCACCTGGCGCCCTTCGAAAGGCTCGATCATCCCGTGCTCCTTGGCCATCCGGGTGATCCAGCGGTCGGACATGATCGACATAGCGGCGGACTGAGGTGGGAGGACCGCGCGAACGAGTGCGCAGAAGCTATGTCGGACGCCGCGGATTCACTACCCTGCGATCGGGTCGGCGACGCGACCGGCAGGGTTTTTCCCCTCTGAAACAGCGCGACGCAACGCCGTGCGCACGCGCGAGTACCGACACGTTTACTCCCGTATGAATTGCCGTTGACACTCGATCAGCGCACCCGATAGCTTTCCGGCTGCGCAACAAGTGAAATATTTCACGAAGTCCGTTTCGGGCATCTTTGGGGGCCATGCAAGCCTACGTCCCGGTGTTGTTGCTGATTGGATTCGTCGCGTTCAACGCGGTGGCTATCATCGTCGCGTCCAGCCTCATCACCCGCGCCCGCCCGACCCCCGTCAAGCAGGAAGCCTACGAATCCGGAATGCCGCCGCTCGGTGACGCTCGCGAGCGCTTCTCGGTGAAGTTCTACATGGTCGCGATGTTGTTCATCATCTTCGACATCGAGACCGTGTTCATGATTCCGTGGGGTGTCGCGTTCCAGCGGCTGTCGTGCGCGGTGCCTCTCGTCACCGGTGTGTGCCCGGCCGGCCAGATCTCGTTCTTCGGCTTTATCGAGATGCTCGTCTTCATGGCGATTCTCGCCGTCGGATTCATCTACGTGTGGAAGAAGGGAGCGCTCCAATGGGATTGATCCACCGTCCGGAGCCAGACGTCGTTTCGTACGACCCGAAGGGCGGCGACGGCTGGGTGACGACCCGCCTCGATTTTCTCGTGAACTGGGGACGCGCGAACAGCCTCTGGCCAATGCCGTTCGGCACGGCGTGCTGCGCCATCGAGTTCATGGCGAGCGCGGCGAGCCAGTTCGACCTCGCGCGCTTCGGCATGGAGCGGATGTCGTTCTCACCGCGTCAGGCGGACGTGCTGATCTGCGCCGGCCGCGTCCCATTCAAGCTCGCGCCGGTGATCCGCCGCATCTGGCAGCAGATGCTGCAGCCCAAGTGGTGCATCTCGATGGGCGCCTGCGCATCGACCGGCGGAATGTTCGACAATTACGCCGTGGTGCAGGGCATCGACACGATCATTCCCGTGGATGTCTACGTGCCCGGTTGCCCACCGCGGCCCGAAGGTCTGATCTACGGGATCATGATGCTGCAGGAGAAGGTGAAGCGAGAGCGTGGCGCCGACACCTCCCTCCGCAACGAGATGGAACCCGATCCAACGAGCCAGCTCTACATCCCATCCTCGGCGATCAACGAGCTCTCCGAACCGTTCGGGAACTCCGTGAACCAGACGCGCTCCGGTTTGTGACCACTCCAATCACGCTGGTCGCGGCGGGGAGCGCGCTTCCGGGCGACGCACCGGCGCCGGCGACGCTGCGCAAAGTCGATCATCGCGGGGGGCTGCCGAGTCCGAGCGTCGACGCGCTCGGCGCAAAGTTCGGCACGGCCGTCAAGCGCGTCGACGTCGTCTGGGGCGAGACGACCGTGGTCGTCGATGGCGGCCGGCTCCAGGAAATCGTTCGCTGGCTGCACGACGATCCGTCGCAGCGTTATGAGTATCTCTCCGACCTGACCGCCGTCGAGTTTCGCGACAGCGAACAGCCGCTCGAAGTCGTCTGGCACCTTCGCTCGATCGCCTTCCGCCGGTTCCTGCGGCTCAAGGTGCTGCTCCCCCGTGGCACGCCGCTCGAGGTGCAGAGCGTGTGGCCGATCTACAAGGGCGCTGATTGGCTCGAGCGCGAGTGCTACGACATGTTCGGCATCCGCTTCGCCGGGCATCCCGACCTGCGCCGCATCCTGATGTGGGAGCAGTACAAGGAAGGCTTTCCACTGCGAAAGGACTTCCCGCTCCGCGGACGTTTCAGCCGCGCCGAGCAGCTTCGTCAGGCACTCGCGGCAAATCCTGAGGCCCGCTACTCGATGGAAGAACTGTCGATCGCTGACGCGTTCGAGGATCTGCCGCAGGAAATGCGCGCCAGGCTCCGCTCCGGCGAGAAGACGGGAGAATAGTCATGGCGACGATCAAGCGAACAGTCGAGGTCGAGCTCTCAACCTCGGGAATGGACGCGCAGGGGCGGCCGGTGCGTACGCCGCTCGCGGTCGCCGCCGACGGCAGCACGGTCACGGTTGCGGCCCCACCGGCGATGGAGCCCGAGCTCGAGGGTGAGCACATGCTCATCAACCTCGGACCGCAGCACCCGGCCACGCACGGCGTGCTTCGCCTCGTGCTCGAGCTGGACGGAGAGACTGTCGTCCGCTGCATCCCGCACGTCGGCTATCTGCACTGTGGCTTCGAGAAGATCGGCGAGTATCGCCAGTACAACCAGATCGTGCCGTGGACCGATCGTGAGGACTACCTCAACTCGATCGGCAACAACGTCTCGTACATCCTCGGCGCCGAGCGGCTGTTCGGCATCGACTGCACGCCGCGAGCGACGGTGCTGCGAGTCATCGCGATGGAGCTCTCGCGGATCGCATCCCATCTCGTCTGGCTCGGGACGACCTGCATCGACATCGGCGCCTTCACCCCGTTCCTCTGGGCATTCCAGGAACGCGAGAATATCTACTCGCTGCTCGAGCGGTGGGTCGGTGCACGCCTGACGACGAGCGCGACCCGGGTTGGCGGCATGGCGGCCGACGTCCCCGCCGGCTGGACCGAGCAGCTGCAGACGTTTGTGACGCTGTTCCCGAAGACGATCGATGAAGTGGAGCGGATGCTGACCAGGAATGGCATCTGGGTTGGCCGCACGATCGGACTTGGCGCGATGACCGCGGATGAGGCGTTGAACTACGGTCTCTCCGGTCCGATGCTCCGGGCGTCCGGCGTCGACTACGACGTGCGCAAGGATTTTCCGTATCTCGACTACGAGACGTACGACTTCGAAGTCCCGGTCGGCACCAACGGCGACGTCTACGATCGCTACCTCTGCCGGGTCGAAGAGCTTCGGCAGTCGACCCGCATTCTCGAGCAGGCACTGCGGCGGCTGCCTGACGGTCCGGTGAACGTCGACGATCACCGCGTCGTATTGCCGCCGAAGAGCAAGGCGACGAGCGAGATGGAGTCGATGATCCATCACTTCAAGCAGGTGATGGAGGGTCCGCGTCCCCCCGTCGGCGAGTGCTATGTCGCGACCGAGAGCCCGAAGGGCGAGAAGGGCTATTACATGGTGTCTGACGGCACCGCCAAGCCGGTGCGTTGGCGTATCCGGCCACCCTCGTACGTCAACCTCAGTGCGATCCCGAAGATGGTCGAAGGTCACCTGCTCTCCGACGTGATCGCCATCAACGCCTCCATCGACATCGTGATGGGAGAGATCGACCGATGAGCGCGTCACGCGAGGAAGGCGGTCTCCACGCGCCAGCGCACGCATCGCACGGAAGCGGAGGTCACGGTCACGGCGGGACACACACGCCGATCTTCACCGGAGAGCGGCGGCAGCAGCTCGATGAGCTCCTGACGCGCTATCCCAACAAGATGGCCGGGCTTCTTCCGGCACTCTGGATGGCGCAGGAAGCGCAGGGCTGGGTGAGCGAAGCGGCGATGGAGGAGATCGGCGGTCTGCTCGAGCTCACGCCGGCCTACGTGAAGGGTGTCGTCACCTTCTACACGATGTATCACCAGCACCCCGTCGGACGCCACTTCATCCAGGTCTGCACGACGTCGCCATGCGGGGTCTGCGGGGCCGAGGATGTCGCAAGAGCGTTCCTCAAGCACACCGGCTGCGGTGAGCTCGGCGTCACGTCGCCGGACGGGAAGTACACGGTGATCGAAGTCGAGTGCCTCGGCGCCTGCGGCTTCGCGACGCCGGTCATGATCAACGAAGAATTCATCGAGTCGGTGACGCCGGAGCGCGTCCCCGAGATCCTCGGAACGCTCAGGTAATGGGATACCCCCACAAGTCGCACCCGCGCGAGACGCCGGTTCTCTCGAAGCACTTCGGCGATCCCGAGGCCCGGACGCTGGCCGGCTGGCGCCAGCGCGGCGGCTACCGCGCGCTCGAGCAGGCGTTAGGCATGTCGCCCGCCGACATCGTCAACGTCGTCAAGGAATCCGGGCTGCGCGGGCGCGGCGGCGCCGGCTTCCCGACTGGCATGAAGTGGTCGTTCATGAAGCCGGGCGACGGGAAGCCGCACTACCTCGCCTGCAATGCCGACGAATCGGAGCCGGGCACGTTCAAGGATCGCGAGATCATGCGCTGGACCCCGCACGCCCTCATCGAGGGTTGCGCGTTAGGCGCGCACGCGATCGGCGCCGAGACCGCCTACATCTACATTCGCGGGGAGTTCACCGAGCCGCTTCGCGTGATGGAGGCGGCGGTGCGGGAGGCCTATCGCGACGGCATCCTCGGCAAGAACGCGATGGGCACGACAAAGCGCGTCGACGTCCACGTCCACAAGGGCGCGGGAGCGTACATCTGCGGCGAAGAGACCGCGCTGATGAACTCCCTCGAGGGACGCCGCGGCAACCCGCGCATCAAGCCGCCCTTTCCGGCGGTGTCCGGACTGTTCGGCCAGCCGACGACGATCAACAACGTCGAGACGCTGGCCGCGGTGCCCCACATCCTCACCAACAGCGCGCAGTGGTACAAGGAGATGTGCCTGTCGAGCCCGAAAAGCACCGGCAGCAAGCTGTTCTCGGTCTGCGGCAACATCCGGAAGCCAGGCAACTATGAGGTCACGATGGGATTCCCTTTCAAGGAGTTCCTCTATGACCTCTGCGGTGGCCCGCTGCCCGGCCGAACGTTCAAGGCGATCATTCCCGGCGGCTCCTCCGTGCCGATTCAGACCCTCGATGAAGCGGAAGCGACGTTGATGGACTACGAGGGATTCGTCGCGCAGGGCACGATGCTCGGCTCGGGCGGCGTCATCGTGTTCGACGACACGCAGTGCATGGTGAAGCAGATCGCGCGGCTCGCGCGGTTCTACGCGCACGAGAGCTGCGCCCAGTGCACCCAGTGCCGCGAAGGCACGGCGTGGACGACGCGCATCCTCGAGCGCATCGAGAATGGCGAAGGGCAGATGGATGATCTCGATACGCTCCTCGAGATCGGCGAGAACATGACGGGCAAGACCATCTGCGTGCTCAGCGATTCGTGCGCCACGCCGGTGTTCTCGGGATTGCAGAAGTGGCGCCACGAATTCGAGGCGCACATCAAGCAGAAGCGCTGCCCAATGCGCAGCGCCGTGGCGGCCTGATGACGGCACCAGCGACAACGGCGCCGGCGACGAAGATGGTGAGCCTCACTATCGAAGGCCGGCAGGTGAGCGTGCCCGAGGGAACGTCGATCCTCGAGGCCGCGAAGTACGCGGGGATTCTCGTTCCGCACTACTGCTATCACCCGGGCCTCCCCGTCGCCGGCGTCTGCCGGATGTGCCTCGTCGAGGTGGAGAAGGCCCCGAAGCTCGCGCCCTCGTGCGCGACCTCGGTCGCCGAGGGCCAGGTCGTGCACGTGCACTCCGAGAAAGCGCTCGAGGCGCGGAAGGGAGTGCTCGAGCTGCTGCTCATCAATCACCCACTCGATTGCCCGATCTGCGACCAGGCCGGCGAGTGTGAGCTGCAGGACTACACGTACATGGAAGGCCGCGCCGATTCGCGGCTCCGCGATCCGAAGCGCTTCAATCCGATGGAGGACTTCGGCGGCGACGTCATCTACGTGACGAATCGCTGCATCCTCTGCACGCGGTGCGTGCGATTCATGGACACGATGGCCGAGGATCCGGTCCTCAATGTCAGCGAGCGCGGCGATCGCGCGGTCATCGGAAAGTTCGAGGGACATGACCTGACGCACCCCTGGGCGGGCAACGTCATCGACCTCTGCCCGGTCGGCGCGCTGCTCTCGAAGGATTCGCTCAACAAGGTCCGCGCGTGGGAAGTCGATCGGACCGCGTCGGTCTGCCCGAACTGCACGCAGGGCTGCAACATGATCGTCGAGACCCGCGACAACATCGTCGTGCGTCTCCGGCCGCGTCCGAACGATGCGGTGAACCGTTTCTTCATGTGCGATTACGGACGCCTGAACTACCGCTGGATCAACCGGCAGGACCGCGTCGAGACGCCGCTCGTCCGCCGCGGCAGCGACCTGGTCACGGCTGACTGGGATGCGGCGCTCGCGGCCGCGGCAAGTGTGCTCGGAGGCGCCAACGCGCGCGTCATCGCCTCGCCGATGCTCTCGAACGAAGCGTTAGGCCTGCTCGCGCGCCTCATCGCAAAAACTGGCGGGAGCGGCGTCTATCGGGTCGCGAGGGGCGAGCGTGCGCCACTGCCGGGGGTGGAGAACCTCGCCCGCCGCGAAGATCTTGGCGCCAACGTCCGCGGACTGGAGCTGTTCGGCTTTACCCGCAGCGAGACGCCTGCCTGGAACCTCGGCGCGGGCGACGTGCTGGTCCTCGCGGGCGACGAGCAGGTGGCGATCGACGCCTCGGCGATCGGCAGCCCGCGCGCGATCATCGTCATCGGCGGGACGCTCCCGTCCTGGGCGCGCGGCGCGGCGGTCGTCCTGCCGATCGCGAACTTTGCAGAGGAAGAGGGGACCTTCACCAACGTCGACGGTCGCGTCCAGCGATTCATGCAGGCGCGCTCCGCGCCCGGCTATTCACGCCCCAGCTTCGCCGTGCTCGGCGACCTGCTCGCGCTGCTCGGTGAAGGCACCGGCTTCATGCTGGCCGCCGACGCGTTCGCGGCCGTCGCGTCGCGCGAGCCGGCGTTCAGCGGCATGTCGTACGACACGTTGGGGCTGCGCGGGGCGCCCACGGCCGGCGGGGCGGGGCGATGATCGCGATGCCCCTTGCCGCGCTGCTCCAGGTCGCCGACCCGCAGCAGGCGCCGATCAGCTTCTTCCCGTGGCTGATCTTTGCGCTGATCAAGCTGCTGGTGGTTTTCACGCTGTACATGGTCGCCGCCGCGCTGTTGACGCTCGCCGAACGCAAGCTGAGCGCCTGGATCCAGGACCGCCACGGTCCGAACCGCGTCGGCCCGGGCGGGTTGATGCAGCCGCTCGCCGACGGCCTCAAGAACCTGGTGAAGGAAGAAGCGTCTCCGTCGTTCGCGAGCGGCGCGCTCTACAACCTTGCGCCGATCATCTCGTTCATCCCGGCCCTGATCACGTGGGCGGTCATCCCGTTCGGCGCCCCGTTCCCGACGCGCTGGGGACGGTTCGACATGGTGCTGGCCGACCTGCCGATCGGATACCTGTATGTGCTGGCAATCGGATCGTTAGGCGTGTACGGCATCGTGCTCGCCGGCTGGGCCTCGAACAACAAGTACGCGTTGCTCGGCGGCCTGCGCTCGAGTGCGCAGATGATCTCGTACGAGATCGCGATGGGGCTGTCGACGATCCCGGTCGTCATGCTCGCCGGAAACGTGACCCTGTCGGCGATCGTGCTGACGCAGTCGCAGATCGGCTGGAACGCGGTCACGCTGACCTTTGCGTTCTTCGTCTTCGTGATCGCGGCGTTCGCCGAGACCAATCGGCTGCCCTTCGACCTGCCCGAGGCGGAATCGGAGCTGATCACCGGCTACCACACCGAGTACTCGTCGATGAAGTTCAGCTTCTTCTTCATCGCCGAATACGCGAACATGGTCACCGCCAGCGCGATGATGACGACGCTGTTCCTCGGGGGATGGGACATTCCGTTCTGGCACGGTGACAACGTCGGCACCATCAGCAAGCTGACGTCGTTGCTGACCGTCCTGTCGTTCCTGATCAAGCTGTCGTTCTTCCTGTTCTTCTTCATGTGGATCCGCTGGACGCTGCCGCGGTTCCGCTATGACCAGTTGATGTCGCTCGGTTGGAAAATTCTCCTCCCGATGACGCTGGCGTACATCATGATCATCGCCGCCGTCGTGCTCGGGCTCGACGCGGCGCGCGTCCCGCGCGACTGGCATTTCGCGATGTCGTTGTTCGCGCTCAACGTCGTGATCATGGTACTGCTGTTCTGGGTGCTCGACCGCGGGCGCATCGTCAGCCCGGCGACGTCGCGCATCGCGACGACGGAGTTGGACAGGCTTCGCACGCTCTCGCGGCGTTCGGCGCTTTCCCCGCGGGAGGCGGGAGACTGACATGGCAATCGGAGTCAAGGTGATGGCGCGCCCCGTCGAGCAGACGAGCTACGTCCGCGCGACACTCAAGGGAATGGCGCTCACCCTCAAGCACCTGTTGAACACCCACAAGGTGACGGTGCAGTACCCGGAGCAGAAATGGCCGCTCTCGCCACGTTGGCGTGGCACGCACCGCATGCTCACGACCGAGGATGGAAAGGCGAAATGCGTCGCCTGCGGCCTCTGTCCGACGGTGTGCCCGGCGAACTGCATCAAGCTCGTGCCGGGTGAGGACGAGCAGGGCAACCGCTATCCGCTCGTGTTCGAGATCGACGAGTTCCGCTGCATCTTCTGCGGCTACTGTCAGGAAGTGTGTCCGGAGGAGGCAATTCACCTCGGGCGCCACTACGAGAACTCCGAGTACAGCCGCGAAGGATTCGTCTACGACCTCGAGCGGCTGATGGCGCAGACACATCCGGTGAGCGAGCTCTGGGATCCGGCCGACCCGAAGGGACAGTAATGGAGAACACGCCGCTGTTCTACACCTTCAACTTCTATCTCTTCGGGATCATCGCGATCGCGTCGGCGCTCATCTTCGTCACGCGGAAGAGCCCCGTCGCCGCCGCGCTCTGGCTGGTGAACACGATGTTCTCGCTGGCGGCGATGTACATCATGCTCGACGCGCACTTCATCGGCGCGATCCAGGTGCTGGTGTATGCCGGAGCCATCATGGTCGTGTTCCTGTTCGTGATCATGCTCTTGAACCTCGGACATCCCAGCGAGATCGCCGACATCCGGAACCAGCGGTGGCGGCTGGTCGCGGGTTTCGTCGGACTCGTGCTGCTCGCCGAGATCTTCGTGCTGACGCGCTCGAACGGTGTCGCAGAGCTGACGCTGCCCGCGGACGCGGCTGCGAATGCGGTGATCCGGTCAGGGGCGGTCGGGGCCATCGCAACGCCGCTCTTCACCACGTACCTGCTGCCCTTCGAGATCACGAGCGTGCTGCTGCTCGCGGCGATCGTCGGCGCGGTCATGATCGGCAAGCAGCGGAGCACTCATGCTCGCTGAAGCGCTCTTCTTCTCGGCGGTGCTCTTCACGATCGGCGTCGTCGGTGTGCTCACCCGGCGCAACGCGATCATCATCTTCATGTGCGTCGAGCTGATGCTCAACGCGGTGAACCTGACGTTCGTCGCCTTCTCGCGGCAGTACGGACCGGCGGGCCAGATCTTTGTCTTCTTCTCGATGACGGTGGCGGCAGCTGAAGCGGCGGTGGGGTTGGCGATCATTATCTCGTTGTTCCGTCACAAGCAGACGGTCAACCTCCAGCACATCAACATCCTCAAGGGCTGATGCTACTTCAGCACGAGGTCCTGTCGTCGCACCCCCTCGCGGGCACCGCCGCAGCCTGGATGTGGCTTCTGCCACTTCTTCCGCTCCTCGGTTTCGTCATCAATGGGCTGCTGTCGCTGGTCCCGGCCACGGTGCTAGGACCCCGCGATCCGGACATGTCGCATCGTGCGGACGGTGGGCATGGCGAAGCGGGCCACGGCGCACACGTTCCCGCGCACGACACCCCGGATGCGCATGGCGCGCTTGGCGACGATCATCACGCCGTCGTCAGGCATCGCTTCGCGGCCGTGACCAGCTTCGTCGGCCCGGCGGTGCTCGCGCTCTCGTTCGCGCTCGCCGTCGCGATTTTCCTGGCGATGGGTGCCGTCGGCGAGATGCACGCGCCGTTCATCCAGACCTATTTCGCCTGGATGCCTGCCGGCTCCCTCGAGCTCAACGCCGC
>JANMAM010000119.1:0-6758 GCA_031359795.1 Gemmatimonadaceae bacterium | reverse complement strand
GGCGTCGATCTCGCGGGGCTCGAGCGCGCCGAAGGAAGTTCATTCCGGTGGCGCGGTCGCTATCGCCACGACCTGAACAGCGCCGAGACGATCGAGACACATCTCGGAGTGTTTTCGCACTTCAGCCCGAAGATTCCCCCGCAATTCAAGAGCGCGCCCTTCGTCTTCCTCGCGAACATCGATCCGCGGCTGCAGCTCGACGTGCTGCGCCAGGTCGAGAAGCCGAAGCTGGTCGCCTGCGATACCATGAACTTCTGGATCGAGAGCCGGCGATCCGATCTGGTGGAATTGCTCAAGCACGTCGACCTGATCACCCTCAACGACGGCGAGGCGCGACAGCTCACCGAGCAGGCCAACCTGGTGCGCGGGGCGAAGTGGATCCTCGAGCGTGGGCCACGCTACGTGATCATCAAGAAGGGCGAGCATGGCGCCTTCATGTTCACGAAGACTTCGGTCTTCTTCGCGCCTGCCTATCCGCTTGAATCGGTGTTCGATCCGACCGGCGCAGGCGACTCCTTCGCCGGCGGCTTCATGGGGTATCTGGCGAAGACGGGCGACATCAGCGAAACGAACATGCGCCGGGCGATGATCTACGGCGCCGCGTTAGGCAGTTTTGCCGTCGAGAAGTTCAGCATCGAGCGACTGCTCGAGGTGACGGGTCCCGAGATCGCGAAGCGCGTCGCCGAGTTCAAGCAGCTCGTCGCCTTCGAAACGGAGATCTGACGTGGCGGGTTCGGACTCCCCTGCCGGACCGAAGCCGGGGGCGATGAGCTACCGCGATGCTGGTGTCAGCATCGAGGCCGCCGATGACGCGAAGGGACGGATCAAGGCGCTCGTCGAGAGCACCTTCACGTCCGGTGCCCGCGGCGCTTTTGGCGGATTCGGCGGAATGTTCCGGATGCCGGAGGGCGCATCGGCGCCGCTCCTCGTCGCCAGCGCCGACGGCGTGGGAACGAAGATCAAGGTCGCCATCGAAGCGAATCGCCACGACACGATCGGGCACGACCTCGTCAATCACTGCACGAACGACATTCTCGTGCAGGGTGCGCTGCCCCTCTTTTTCCTCGACTACGTCGCGTTCGGGAAGCTCGAGCCAGCAGTGGTCGAAGGAGTGGTAGCCGGTGTCGCCGCGGGCTGCCGCGAGAACGGGTGCGCGTTGATCGGCGGGGAAACGGCCGAGATGCCGGGCGTGTACACGCCGCCAGACTACGACCTCGCCGGATTCATCGTGGGGATGGTCGAGGAATCGCGCGTGCTCGGCCCCGAGCGCGTCAGGCAGGGCGATGTGCTCATCGGGCTCGCCAGCTCGGGGCTCCACACCAACGGCTACTCGCTCGCCCGTCGGATCGTCGCCGATCGGATGCGTCTCGAGGTGCACGATCGCTTCCCCGGCACGGAGCTGAGCGTCGCGGATGTGCTGCTTGCGGTGCATCGGTCGTATGTCGCCGCGCTCCGGCCCGTATTGGATCACATTCACGCGATGGCGCACATCACAGGTGGCGGATTGCCGGGGAACCTGAACCGTGCATTGCCGGGTACAATGGACGCCGTTGTGGACACGCGAAGCTGGGCGATTCCGGGGGTGTTTCTCGAGCTGGAACGCGCTGGTGATGTAGGCCGCTTTGAGATGTTTCGCGCGTTCAACATGGGCGTCGGTATGGTAGTGATTGCCGACCCCTCGTCGGCCGAGCGCGTGCGCGCGTCGGCGATGGCGGCAGGCGTCGCTGCCTGGCCGATGGGACGTGTCGTCGCGGGAGCCGGGCGAGTCATCCTCAACTCGGAGCACAACGGATGAAGCGCAATCTTGTACTCATCGCCGGCGCGCTGGTTCTGAGCGCGGTTCCGGCGCAGGCCCAGGGCGGACCGAGCGATTCGCAGTGCGCGAGCAGCTTGCCCGGGCAGGCGGGAATCACGCAGAGCAATGCCTGCAACACGGCCATCGATCTCTTCGAATACATGGCCCCGCAGCTCGGCGCCACGATTGCCGGCGGCAACACGACGTTAGGCCAGGGCGGGTCGCTCGGCGGCCCGGGGCACTTCGCGGTCACCCTCCGCGGCAACGCGCTGATGGGATCGCTCCCGCAGGTGGACAAGTACGATCCGAGCAGCAGCTCGCGCACGCTCGACACCAAGAACCAGCCGCTCGGCCTTCCGACCGTCGACGCGGCGATCGGCGTGTTCGGCGGTCTTCCCCTCGGCGTCACGAAGGTCGGTGGGATCGACGTGCTGGTGAATGCATCGTACATCCCCGAATACAGCGGCGGGGGCGTCAGCATCAAGGCGCCTAACGGCTCGCTCAGGATCGGCTACGGCGCGCGCCTCGGATTGCTGCAGGAAGGATTGCTCACCCCCGGCATCGGCGTCAGCTATGTCAAGCGCGACCTGCCGACGGTCAACCTGTCGGCGAAGACCGGCACGCTTGGCGGGCAGTTCGACGTGACCGGCCTGTCGGTGAAGACGACGAGCTGGCGCGTGACGGCCAGCAAGTCGCTGCTCGTCTTCGGGCTTGCAGTCGGCGGCGGCCAGGACTCCTACGATTCGGAAGCGAACATCAAGGTGACGACGTCGCTGCTGCCCGCTGGTTCGTCGGCGAGCGTGAATCAGTCGGTCACGCGGACCAGTTACTTTGCCGACCTCTCGCTGAACATGGCGATCGCGAAGTTCGTCGCCGAGATCGGGACGGTGCAGGGTGCCGACATCCCGACGTACAACACGTTCAAGGGCAAGGCGGCTGATGCGTCGCGCCTCTATGGCTCGGTGGGCCTGCGCATCGGTTTCTGATTGGAATCGCGCCGGCGCTGGTCCGGCGGTAGCTTTGAAGCGGCGTCGTCATGCTGGCACTGTGCCAGTGGGCGACGCCGCTTGTTGTCCGCCCGACCCGACGATCGTGAACGTGACCGCACCACTGACCGTGACTGACGACGAGCGCTACATGCGGCGTGCGCTGGAGCTCGCGCGCCACGGCTGGGGACAGACGTCGCCCAACCCGATGGTCGGAGCCGTGATCGTCCGTGACGGCGCAATCGTCGGTGAGGGCCATCACGCACGCTTCGGTGCCGAGCATGCGGAGCCTGTCGCGCTCGCGGCGGCGGGCACTCGCGCAGAGGGCGCGACACTGTACGTGACGCTCGAACCGTGCACGCATCAGGGCGCGCGCCCACCCTGTGCGCCGGCGGTCATCAGGGGAGGGATCGCTCGCGTCGTGATCGCGGCACTCGATCCGAACCCGGTCGCCGCGGGCGGGGTGCGGGTGCTGCGCGCCGCAGGGATCGAAGTCGAGATCGGGGTTCATGAAGCGGAAGCCCGCGAGCTGAACGCACCCTTCTTTCATCGCTTCGACTCGGACCGCCCGTGGACGACGCTCAAGCTCGCCGTCTCACTCGATGGCGCGATCGCCGACGCGGCGCGCTCCCGAGGATGGCTCACCGGCGAACAATCCCGGCGCGAGGTCCATCGGCAACGAGCCGGTTGCGACGCAATTGCCGCCGGAATTGGTACGGTGCTCGCCGACGACCCCCTGCTCACGGTACGCGGGCCGATCGAGCCGCGAGTGTCGCCGACGCGGGTGGTCTTCGACCGCCGCGCACGCACTCCGCTCGATTCGCGAATCATCCGGTCGATCGCGGAGGCGCCGGTGACGATCGTGACCGACGGGTCGGCGCCCGCGCGCGAGGAGACGCTCGAGCGCGCGGGCGCCGCGATCGTACGCGCCGCTGGCACCGGTGCGGCGCTGAGAGCGTTGAAGACGCAGGGGATCGGTTCGCTCTACGTTGAGGGGGGGGCCGGGCTCGCTGGATCGCTGCTCGAGGAGGCTGGGGTGGACCGATTGGTTATCTTTCGTGCTTCGCTCGTACTCGGCGCGGGTTCGCTTCGGGCGTTGGGCGACGCCCATTCGTTCACGCTCGATGATGCCCCTCGCTTCCGGATCGTGCGGCGGCGAAGCTTTGGCGAGGACGACATGACCATCTACGCGCTTCGCTGAGTGTTCACCGGACTGGTCGACGAGGTTGGCACCATCGAGCGAATCGCCGCAACCGTCGCCGGTCGGGAGGTTCGCATCCGCTGTCGCTACGACGATCTCGCTGACGGCGAGAGCATCGCGGTCAACGGCGCCTGCCTGACGGTGCGGGAGTGCGGCGCGGGCTGGTTCACCGCTGCCGCCGTGGTCACGACGCTCGACCGGACGACCATCGGGCGGTGGGCGGCGGGCACGCAGGTCAATCTCGAGCGGGCGCTGCGCGCCGGAGACAGGCTTGGCGGCCACTTCGTCCAGGGTCATGTCGACTGTGTCGGGGAGGTGGTTGCACTCGAGCGGCGCGCCGACGCGCTCCTCGTCGACGTGCTCGTACCGGAGGACATCTCGCTGCTGATGGTGCCGCATGGCTCGGTCAGCATCGACGGCGTCAGCCTGACGGTGAACGAGCTCGGCGCGCCGGGTATCTTCCAGCTCTCGATCATCGAGTACACGGAGCGCCACAGCACGCTCGGCGCCCTCGAGATGGGCAGCCGCGTCCACGTCGAGGCTGACGTGATCGCGAAGCACGTGCAGCGACTGTTCGCCGCGCAGCGCGCGGCGCTCACATAGCAGGCGGAGGAGCGGGCCATGGAATTCGGAACTGTCGAACAGGCGATCGCCGACATCGCGGCGGGGAAGCTGATCATCGTCGCCGACGACGAGGATCGCGAGAACGAGGGAGACCTCATCTGCGCGGCGTCGCTCGCGACGCCCCAGATGGTGAACTTCATGATCCGGCGCGCGGGCGGAATGATCTGCCTCGCGCTCACCGGTGATCGCGTCGACCAGCTTGGTCTCGACCCGCAGGGGTCGGAAAACACCGACGCGATGCGTACGGCATTCACCGTCAGCATCGACGCCGCACCGCGGTTCGGCGTGACGACCGGGATCAGCGCACAGGACCGGGCGACGACCATTCGCGTCGCCGTCGATCCGCATTCGACGCGCGCGGACCTGCGCCGCCCCGGTCACATCCATCCGCTCCGCGCCCGCGAGGGGGGTGTGCTCCAGCGGGTCGGTCACACCGAGGCGGCGGTCGACCTGGCGCGCCTCGCCGGATTGCACCCGGCCGGTGTCATCTGCGAGATCCTCAACGAGGATGGCACCACCGCCAGGCGGCCGCAGCTCGAGGCGTTCGCCGAAACGCACGGGCTGACGTTCATAACGGTCGCGCAGCTGGTCGCCTACCGGCTCAAGAACGAACGCCTCGTGCATCGCGTCGCCGAAGCGCGCCTGCCAACCGAGCACGGGATCTGGCACATCATCGGCTACCACAACGACGTCGACAGCCACGAGCACGTCGCGCTCGTCAAGGGCGACGTCACCGGCGGCGAGGGTGTGCTCGTCCGCGTCCATTCCAAGTGCCTGACCGGGGACGTTTTCCATTCACAGCGCTGCGACTGTGGCTGGCAGCTCGACAACGCGATGGCGATGATCGAGCGCGAGGGGAAGGGCGTCATCGTCTACCTCGACCAGGAAGGGCGGGGGATCGGCCTGCTCAACAAGCTCAAGGCCTACGAGCTCCAGGACAACGGCGCCGATACGGTCGAGGCGAACGAGCAGCTCGGGTTCAAGCCGGACCTGCGAAACTACGGCATCGGCGCGCAGATCATCCTCGACCTTGGGATCCGCTCGATCCGGCCGATCACGAACAATCCACGCAAACTGGTCGGGCTGGAGGGATACGGCATCGGCGTCGGGGAGCGTGTGCCGATCGTCCAGCCGGCGCACGGCGAGAATTCGGGCTACCTCAGCGCCAAGCGCGACAAGCTCGGGCACCTGCTCGCGTCGTAACGCTCGAGCGCGCACCACCCGCTATTTTACATCCGATCGAACGTGCGCCAACTTCGCGTCCTACAACCCACCAGCATGGCCGAGTTTTCCGGGGAGCCTAACGGCGCCGGACGGCGGTTCGCCGTCGTCGCCAGCCGCTTCAACCAGCAGATCACCGAGAAGCTCGCGGAAGGCGCGATCGACGCGCTGACGAAGCACGGCGCCTCGTTCGACGACGTCGACATGGTCTGGGTGCCGGGCGCATGGGAGCTGGCGCCCGCCGTTAGGCGGCTGCTCGCCAGCGACCGCTACGACGCGATCGTCGCTGTCGGCGCGGTGATCCGGGGCGAGACGCCGCACTTCGACTTCGTCGCCGGCGAAGCGTCGCGCGGGCTCGCCGATGCGAGCAGCGAGTTCGACCGGCCGATCGGCTTCGGCCTGCTCACCTGTGATACGGTCGAACAGGCCGAGGCTCGTGCCGGAGGCGCGCACGGCAACAAGGGATGGGACGCCGCGCTGGCCGCGCTCGAGATGGCCGACCTGTTCGATCGGCTCGAGGCGGGCGAGGACGATGCGGATTGAATCCCGCGCCCGATCACGTGCGCTGCAGGCGCTCTACGCGTGGGACATGCGCCCCGGACAGGCGCTCGAGCGCGTCTCCGCGACGATCTGGGACGACCTTTCGGTGCCACCTGAGGAGCGCGCGCTCGCGGGAAAAATCGTGCGTGTCGTCATTGCCGACGGCGCGAAAATCGACAGGGAGCTCGAGGCCGTCACGACGAACTGGCGCCTCGAGCGACTCGGCGCGATCGATCGCGCCGTGCTCCGACTCGCGGCGGCCGAGCTCTCGACTGGCGAGACGCCGCCAAAAGTCGTCATCCAGGAAGCGGTGCGGCTCGCTGAACGTTATGGGTCCGTGCAGAGCGCCCGCTTCGTGAACGGAATCGTCGACGCCCTCGCGCGGCGAATG
>JANMAM010000116.1:0-4584 GCA_031359795.1 Gemmatimonadaceae bacterium | reverse complement strand
GGCGGCCCCCTTGCCCGGATCCCCCTCGGGCTTCGCGCCGGCGGCGCGCAGGTCGTCGAGCACCTTGCCGAGCTTCGCCGCGAACTCCTTGTCCGCGCTCTCGACGTCGGCGGCGCTGACCACGCCTTCGCTCACGAGCCGGCTGCCCCACACCTGGCGCGGGGTGGGATGCGCCTTGACCCGTTTGTACAGCTCGGGCTGGGTGAACGACGGCTCGTCGGTCTCGTTGTGGCCGTGGCGGCGGTAGCCGACGAGATCGATGAGGATGTCCTTCCCGAATCGCTCGCGATAAGCGATCGCCATCGCTGTCGCCGCGGTGCAGGCGTCGATGTAATCGCCGTTGACGTGCAGGACCGGGATCTCGAAGCCCTTCGCGAGGTCGCTCGCGTAATGCGTCGACCGCGCGTCGATCGGGTCGGTCGTGAAGCCCACCTGGTTGTTCGTGATGATGTGGAGCGTGCCGCCAACCGTGTAGCCGCGCAGACGCGACATGTTCAGCGACTCGGCGACGACGCCCTCGCCGGCGAAGGCGGAATCGCCGTGCACGAGCACGGGGAGCACCGACGCGCCGCGCGACCCGGCGGGAAGCGCACGCACGAGGGCGCGCGCGACTCCACCGACAACCGGGTTCACGACCTCGAGATGACTGGGATTCGGAACGAGCGATACCTCGATCTCGGCGCCGTCCACCGTCCGGTTGCCGCGATAACCCATGTGATACTTGACGTCGCCGGTCTCGCTTTCGGGCTGCGATCTCGCGCGCCGACCCTCGAACTCGCCGAAGAGCGCCGTGTACGGTTTCCCGAGTACGTGCGTGAGCACGTTCAATCGTCCCCGGTGCGCCATGCCGATGACGACCTTGCGCGCGCCGCGACGTGCCGCGCCGTCGATCGCCGCGTCGAGTATCGGCACGAGCGCATCGGTCCCCTCGATCGAGAACCGCTTCTTTCCCTGAAAGGCGAAACCAAGGAAACGCTCCAGGCCATCGACCTCGGTGAGCCGGCTGAGCAAGCGTTTCTTCGCCTCGGCATCGAGCGGCTTCGTGAATTCGCGCGTCTCGATCACGTTGCGCAGCCATTCGCGCTCATCGTCGGAGGCGATGTGCTCGAGCTCGTAGCCGATCGCGCCCGAGTAGGCCTCGCGGAGCGAGCGAACGACATCGGCCGCTGTCGCGAACTGTTCGAAGCCGAGCACCGCGGCAGGGACTCGGGCGAGATCGGCCTCGCTGAGCCCGTGGTACTCGAGCGTGAGCTCGGCGGCGCCGGGGGGTGGGCTGCCGAGCGGATCGACCTGCACGGCGAGGTGGCCGTACTGCCGGATCGAGGCAACGAGGGAGGCCGCGCCGGCGACGGCGCGCAGCATCGGGACATCACTGCCGGCGGATCCCTCGCTGGCAGAGCCGCCGCCTAACTGTTCGGCGAGACGAAAAAACTGGCGCCACGATTCGTCGACTGACGAAGGATCGCGGCGGAAGGCCTCGAGCTGCTCAGCGACGTAGCCGTCGTTGAAGACGCTCGTGATCGCGGGTGTACCCATGCGCGAAATCTAACGCCCGTGCCGGCCGCGCCACGAGGGGCGAGGCGGCGAAGAAGGGTCAGCTCGCCGTCTGCGGCTGCGGGCGTGCCGGCCAGGGGAGCGCGCCATGCGGCGCGTGAACAGTCGCCTCGAACGCTGCTCGCAGCATGCGGAGCACCATCGTCGCGCCAACCTCGGGCAGATAGAGGTACCCACCGATGCCGTTCTTGTCGAGGGCGTTCGACTCGCCGGGGCGACGCGTTAGGCTGACCGCGACCAACGGGCGCCGCGAAAGCACCTCGTCCTCTTCCCATACGCGATAGGGGAGCGTCGCGAGCAGATCATACTCGGCGGCGATGACGTCAGGGTGGCAATTCGCGGCGATCTCCCGCGCGTCGCTGAAACCCACCGCGCTCCGGGTGGCGGCTCCGGCTTGTTCGAGCACGCGAGCGAGATGCTGTGCCAGATACAAGTGCCTGGCAACGCAGAGGACTAGCATGGCGAACCGTCGAGGGGGGGATACAGCCGGCATCCGCAATGTACCACCACGCGGGCACGTCGCAACGCGACGTGCGTCACGGACCTGTACCCGCCCGACCACAGAAGTTCCCGCGACGGCAATCGCCGTCGCGGGGAATTTCAGGCGACCGCGGCCGCGGCTGTCGTCCGGCGCGCCTGTTCCTCGCCGGAAACGCGGGGCTCGGGATTGGTCGGCAGGATGAGCTGGAAGCGGCTTCCCTCGCCGGGTACCGAGTGCACGAGAAGCTCACCATGGAGGAGCTCGGCGAGCCGCTTCGAAATGGGGAGTCCGAGGCCCGTCCCCTCCTGCTGGTTTGCGCCTTTGCCAATCTGCACGAACTCGTCGAAGATTCGGCCCTGGTCGTCGGCGCCGATCCCGATGCCCTGGTCGACGACATCGACCTCGAAGCGCGAATCCTCGCGCAGCCTGGAGCGGACGACAATCGGCTTGCCCTGCCCGAACTTGATCGCGTTCGAGAGCAGGTTGAGCAGAATCTGCCGCACGCGGCGCGGGTCGGTGATGATGGTCTGGCTGCTGCCGGTGTGCTCCATCGCGAGCGTGCTGCCGCGCTCGTCGGCGAGCGGACGAACCGTGACGAACAGATCTTCGATGAGATCGGGGAATGTCGCCGGCTGCATTTTCAGGTCGATCTTCCCCGCTTCGATCTTCGACAGGTCGAGCACGTCGTTCACCAGCTCGAGCAGGTGCTTGGCCGCGCGGTGCGTGCGCTGGATACCTTCGCCCTGCTTGTCGTTGAGCGGGCCGTAGATATTCTCGAGGAGCAGCGTGCTGTAGCCGAGGATCGCGTTGATCGGCGTGCGCAGCTCATGCGACATCGACGCGTAGAAGCGGCTGCGCGCGGTCATCGCCGCCTCGATCTCGCCCTGCCGGCGCTGCAGCTCCTCGTTTGCGGCGCGCAACTCGTCGGACGTGCGGGCGAGGGAGAGTGCCTGCTGCTTCAGCTCTTCTTCCGCGCGCCGCCGCTCGGTGACGTCACGGGCGATCATCGTATAGAGGCGCAGATTGCCCTCGTCCAGCCGCGAGACCGACGCCTCGATGGGAAATTCCTCATTCGACGCGCCGCGCACCGCGATCAGGTTGGCCACGTGCCGCTGCAACGGCTTCTCGGTTGCGCAGGTGTCGTCGTGCTCGTGCGGGGTCGCGGCGAGGAGCATCGCGAGTTGCTGCGGGCGTGACTTCTCCGGAAAAATGCGGCTGATCGACGTGCCCACCGCTTCGCGCGCGGTGATGCAGAAGGTCCGCTCGGCGGCTTCGTTGAACAGCGTGACGAGCTGACGCTCGTCGAACATCACGATCGCGTCCATCGCGCCATCGACGATTTCGGCGAGCCGAGCCTGGGTCTCCCGGAGCTCGGCGCGGTGGCGCAGCTCGAGCTCGCGTCGCTCGCTCTCGCGCAGCAGATCGTCCTGCACCTTGATCTGCTCCTGCTTGCGATAGAGGTCGACGAATACAGAAACCTTCGAGCGCAGGATATCGGGCTGGAACGGCTTGAACATGTAATCCACAGCGCCGACCGAATATCCCTCGAAGACGTACGCTTCGTCCTTGCTGATCGCGGTGAGGAAGATGATCGGGATGTGGCGCGAGCGCTCGCGCGCCTTGATCAGGCGTGCAGTGTCGAAGCCGTTGAGTCCCGGCATCTGGACGTCGAGGAGGATGGCCGCGAAGTCGCGCGTCAGCAGGTGCTTGAGCGCTTCCTCGCCCGAGTTGGCGCGCACGAGGACCTGGTCGAGCGGCTCGAGGATGGCCTCGAGCGCGAGCAGGTTCTCCGGCCGATCGTCGACGAGGAGGATGTTGACCTGGTCGCTCACGATGGCCTCGAGCGCGCAGCCGCGTCGTCCTTCTTCGGGGTGGAGCGCGGCGTACCGCGTCGCGCGGACTTCGACCGCGCGGTGAGGGTCGCGATCAGCGCACCGATGGCATCGAGCTTCACCACGCGCGCCTCGGGAACGAGCTTGAGCGCGGCCGTCGGCATCACCGCGCTCTCGGCAGTTGCCGGGTCCTGGACGATCGCGAGGCCGCCACGATCGGCGATGCGCCTGAGCCCCCGCGCGCCATCGTCGTTCGCTCCGGTCATGACCACGCCCACCGTTCGCGCGCCATAGGCGTCAGCCGCGGAGTCGAAGGTCACGTCGATCGACGGGCGGCTGTAGCGAACGGGCTCCTCGGTGCTGAGCGCGAGATGCCCGGCCTCGACGAGGACGTGATACTCCGCGGGCGCGACATACACGCTCCCGGCTTCGAGTTCCGTCTTGTCTTCGATCTCGTGGACTTTCAGTGGCGTATGGTCCTGAAGCAGTGACACCAGCAGATGATCGGAATCGCGATGGCGGTGCTGGACGACGACGACCGGCAGGTCGAACGCCGCCGGAAGTCCTCCGAGGACCTGGCGCAGCGCGTGGAGCCCCCCCCACGACGTCCCGATCACCACCAACTCGTAGGCCACATTTGGTCGGTTCAGCGCACCTTGCGATAGATCTTTTCCGACGAGATCTGTTCGTACCGGTCCTCGTACTGCGAGAACTTCA
>JANMAM010000093.1:0-7136 GCA_031359795.1 Gemmatimonadaceae bacterium | reverse complement strand
ATTGACAGCCGCGGCCAGTTGCAGATCCCGGGGCTCGGCGTGATCCAGGCGGCGGGGCTCGATCCTGATCAGTTGAAGACCAGCCTGCGCGCGGCGCTGATTCAGCTCGGCACCACCGATCCGCAGATTTCCGTCCAGCCGCTGGTGCGGGTGTCGGTCCTCGGAGAAGTTCGCGCGCCGGCGCTGTACCCGGTCGATCCGGGTATCAGCCTGATTCAGCTCCTGACGATCGCAGGTGGGCCGACGCCGAACGCGAACTTGCGGAAGACGCGTGTCGTGCGCGAGGGTCGGGTGTTCGAGGTGGATCTCGAGAGTGCGTTGACGGGTAGCGCGGCGGGGCGGGTGGTGCTCTATTCGAACGATGTGGTGGTGGTGCCGAAGAAGACGGGGTTCACCCGCGAAACTTTGGGATTCGTCCTCGGGCTGACGACGACGGCGCTGAGCATCGCGACGTTGATCCTCACCGTTAGAAATCAACGAAACTAAGCGAGACCGTGTTTATGACGTCTGATTCGAGGAGTGGCAGCACGTCCGAGAACGGAACGGGCTTCGACTCCTCGGAATATCGGGAGGACGAAGGACGCGCTGGGTTGACGGCGCGTGAGGTCCTGACCGTTGTGCGCCGTCGCTGGCTTGTTGTGCTCACGGTGTTTGCGGTCGTCGCAGCGATTGGTGCCTGGCGGACGATGCGGCAGCCCAGGATTTATCAGTCAACGTCGACGGTTCGATTCCAGCAGCCGACGCCCGCCGTGCAGGGAATAGGCGGCCCACAGGGGCCCCGCAACATATTCGTCGACCCGCTGCAGTCCGAACAGCTCTTGATCAAGAGCCAGAGCGTCGCGGAACGCGCGGCGACTGCAGCGGGACTGCGGCTGAGCATTGTTCGCCCGCTCCGGTCGCGCCTCGATGTTTTCGGCGACAGTACCCCGATGGTGGATTCGGCGGCTCGAAACGCCGAGTACACCCTGAGTTTCAAGCCCGCCACGTACGGCCTATCCTCGGGAAACGCGACGTTAGGCGCCGCCGCTTATGGATCGACGCTGCGCGCTGCTGGACTCTCGCTATTCGTCCCGCAACGCCCGGCGTTCAAGGAGGACCACGTGATTCTCGCGGTCCGCCCCCTCGGCGTCGCAGCCGACGCAGTCCGCGGAACGGTCGGGACCCGCGTGATCCCGCAGACGGACGTGATCGAGATCAACTACCGCGGGACTGATCCGGCGGTTGTTCGCGATGCGGCGAACGCCGTCGCCGAAGCGTACTCGCAATTTTCCAGTCAGCTCCAGACTACCAGCGCTCGAAACAAGACCGCGTTCATACTCCAGTCGCTCGCCGGTCAGAAGCAGGAACTGGACGCGGCGCAGGGTCGCCTCCAGGGGTTCAAGGAATCCCATCAGACGTCCGACGTTACGAATGAGATCACGGCGCTCTTCGAAAATATCCATGAGCTCGAGGGTCAACGGCAGCTGGCGATCGTGGAACGCTCGGTGTACGGACAACTGCTCGGCAAGCTCACTCAAGCCGACACCGTGGACAACGATCTGCGGCGCCTTGCGGGGACGGACGCGATAACCAAAAACAGCTACGTCGGCAGCCTCTATACGCGGTGGTTCGACTTGCTCAAGCAACGCGAGGAACTGCTCGCGACTGGCAAAGCGCCTAACCATCCCGACGTGCAGGCGATCGACAAGCTGATCACGCGGACCAAGAACGACCTGCAATCCGCGAGTGGCGATTACCTCAAGGGCATCGAATCGCGCCTCGCGTCGTACAATCAGGCGATCGCGACCTCACGCACGCAGGCCGAACAATATCCGCCACTGGAGTCGCAGCAGACGCGCCTCCTCGCCGACGTTCGAACCGCGCAGAAGACATACGATGACTTGCTTACGCAATACCAGATTGCGAGGATCGCGGAATCGGCAGACGGCGCCACGGTCCGGGTCGTCGACGTCGCGCCGTTGCCGACATACGCGGTCGCGCCGA
This sequence comes from Gemmatimonadaceae bacterium, assembly GCA_031359795.1. GTDB lineage: Bacteria > Gemmatimonadota > Gemmatimonadetes > Gemmatimonadales > Gemmatimonadaceae > JABFXC01. Next base: position 5,153 of record JANMAM010000093.1, on the reverse strand, counting down.
ATCGGAAGCGGGCGGTCGTCATGGCGATGCTGCTCGGACTGGCGTTAGGCGTCGGCCTCGCCGTCGGATTGGACCGGCTCGACGACTCGGTGAAGTCGCCAGACGAGCTTCCGACGCGGTTCCAGCTGCCGGTACTGGGCCAGATCCCAGCGATTCGCGTGAGTGAGAAGCAGGCGCGCGCCGACATGCCACTCAGCCGGCTCGTGAGCCACGTCGATCCCAGATCCGTTGTCGCGGAGGCGTACCGATCTCTGAGGACGAACATTTCGTTCGCGCGTGCTCAATCGCGAGCCCGGACGCTGGTGCTGACCAGCCCCGGCCCGGCCGATGGAAAGTCGACGACTGTCGCCAACCTGGCGATCACTTTTGCGCAGCAGGGGCAGCGAACGCTGCTCGTCGATGCAGATTTGCGCCGTGCGGTGCTCGACAAGACGTTTTCCGTTCCGCGGACGCCTGGCCTGACCGAGGTGATTGTTGGTGTGTCTCCGCTCGCGAACGCGGTCCACAAGACGACCGTAGAAAACTTGTTCGTGATGGCGAGCGGTCAACTTCCGCCGAACCCATCCGAGCTGCTCGGGTCCGATCGCATGCGTGAAGTGCTCGTCGAAGCGAGAGAGACCTTTGACGTCGTGTTGTTCGATTCCCCCCCCCTCCTGGCCGTCACTGATGCGGCGGTGTTGTCGACGATGGTCGACGGCGCGATACTGGTTGTGCGTGTCGGCAGTACCAGTCGCGAGGCCGTTAGGCGCGCGGCGGCGCACCTGCGCGCCGTGCATTCGCGGGTTCTCGGCGCGGTGTTGAACGACATCGACGCTTCGAGCGGGGGCTATTATGGCGGCTACGGCTACTACGCATATGCGTATCAGGCGCATGAGGAGGAAGCTCCCACCCTGCGCAGCAAGCTTCGCGGAATCGTGAAGCGCGAGTCGGCGAAGCCGCGATGAACGCGGAGACGTCTACGCTCCGTCTTGGTGAGCCGTCGGCGGGCTGCAGCGCGTCAGTCCGACGTTCTGCGAAATCGCTGGGCCCGGCGGCTCGCAGGGCGAGAAAGTGGACGCGGAAATGAGCTCTGCGGTTCGGGCCGCGCTCGCCCTTGCGGCGGGAAGGCCCGTTGAAGACTTCTCGTTCGCGTGGCCCTGCGCTTTCGCAGTCGCCAAACGCGAACGCTGCGCGCCCCTGGCCTGGCTGCGAAGCGGAGCTACGATCCGGCGCCTCGCCCCGGCGCAGATAACGCTGAAGTGGCGGGCTGAGGCAATCGCTTCAGCGGATCTGGCATCAGCCTGGGAGCACGTGCTCTCGGAGGTGATTGTCATCCTTCACGGCGTCACCGTCGCTCCGATGGTGTTAAAAGGGCTGCCGCTCGCCGAGCGCCTTTACGGAACACCCGCTGCTCGGCCGACCTCCGATCTTGATCTTTACATCCCGTTTGAGGACCGAGCCGCGGCGCATGTCACCCTGGTCGCCGCGGGTTGGCGATGGCTCGGCGGAGAGGCGCCGAGCGAGGGCAGATACGAAGCCGTGAACGACGCACGAGCGATGCGCATCGAAATTCACTCGTCTTTGCTCGACGACGGCTTGGTGCGTCACCTCAAGTTCGCGACGCCGCTTGGACGATTGGCAAAGGTCGGCGCGACAGAGGCGTTCGTCCACGACGATCGCCAACTTCCGTCGTTTCTCGCCGTGCATCTTGCCAAGCACTCGTTGCCGCCAATGCTCTGGGCGCTCGACTTTGCTGCGCTCTGGACGCGACTGTCCGAAATCGAGCGCAGCGACGCCTGGTCCGCGGCGCGAGGGGCGAACGCTGCGCGTTACCTAGCATGGGCGGTCAGGCGCGCCGAGCACCTCGCAGCTGCCATCGACGGTGACGATACCGCGCTGCGAGCGCTTGGATTTCACAACGGGCGGCGCAGGGATGTACACAACGCGATCCGGACGGCCGTGCTCGCGTCATCGCCCAAGGACGCTGCTCGAGTGATCGCGGCTTGGCTCTTCCCGAGGTCACCCGGTGGGACGCGATGGGAAGCGTTGTTCGCATTTGGCGGGCGGGTCGCGACGCGCTTGCCTCGCATTCTCGGCCGGCAACGGGCGTACTCGTCTTCTTTGCGACAGCCAACAGCGGGGAAACCCGAGCGCCACCGGGTCTTAGCTCTCGAGTCGAGCGACTTCGCGGTCATGGCGCGCGATCTGGTGGGTCGCGACGTTTCGTTCTGGGTGCGCGCATCCGGTTCGAGCATGGAGCCCTCCATCCCCAACGGCTCGGAGGTGCGCCTTCAGCCAATCAACGGGCGAGAGCTTCGCATCGACGACGTGGTGCTTGCGGACCTCGGCGTGCGAGGCTTTGTCATTCACCGCATCCGCGGATTCGACACCTCCTTCGTTCGATTGCGCGGCGATGCAAACGTCAGGTCGGATCCACCGGTGACGCGCGAGCAGGCGTTGGCGATTGTCGACGCGATTCGTGTCCCGGGACGCAGAGGCACCGGGGGCTCTCCGGCGATCGGTACGCCGCGCAAGCTGTTGGCGATGATCGGCGCGTCCCGGCGTGCATGGCGTCGGATTGCTCGAGGCGGACCCGGACCGAGACAGGAACAGAATGCCTAACGGCGACGCGCCGTGTCCATTCGCGATCGCGGGCATCCCCTTCGTTCACCGCGGCGAGGCGGGCCTGTTGCTTCCGGAGTGCATCACTCCCGACTGGAAGGGAAGCAGGGTCACGCACGAGCCGATTTGTGTGTACCATTCCGTGGGCGATACGAGCACCGACGGGTTGACGCCGATCATCGCGACGCCTCTCCCGCTGGGAGACTTCTACATCGACGCAGACGAGCGGCTGGCGATCAAGGGCCGAGGCGCCGGAGAGCCAGTAGATAGACCGCAGTTGCTTCGTACTCGACGGAGTGGCTTCGAGTACACGATCAACTACGGGCGGGCGAGCGATGCTCTGCGCATGCAGTGGGGCTGGCATCGGACGATTTTCATGTTCGCCTTACCGTTGCGGCGCCGCGGGCTGTCACTACATGCTACGGCGTTTATATTGCCTGACGGTCGAGGCGTCGCGTGTCCCGGAGTCTCGGGCGCGGGGAAGAGCACTTTGGCCCGCGCGATGCTTCAGGTCGAGCGACCAGGCCTGACGGTGATCGGGGACGACCGGATCGCGTTGACGAGTGAGTCCGGCGGGCTCCGGCTGTGGGGCACGCCGTGGCACTCTTCAGCGGGGACGTCTGTTGCTGCCGATGCACCTTGCAACGCGCTCGTGTTCGTCGGGCATGGTGACCGGCCAACCTTGGCTCCAATGAGCAAGGGAGAGGCGGCACGTCGGGTGTTGCGGACGATAGCTATCCCGTTCTGGGACGCGGCAGCGACGGGCTTTGCGCTGGAGATGGTGAATCAGCTCGTAACGTCCGTGCCGTGTTTTGAATTCAGCTACGCGCCGGGCCCGCGAGCAGGCGCCGCGCTCGTCAGTCGGCTGATCGCCGCGCTGCCGGCGCTCGACACCTAAGGAGAGGGCTCGATGGCGCGATTTGTGCGAACGGCCGACGTAGTTGCGCGCCGTATTGCCGGAGAGCTCGTGTTGGTGCCGATCGCCGTTCGCACCGACGACGCAGAACGGCGAACGGCGAACTTTTACGTGCTGAACGGTAGCGGTGAGGTCCTCTGGGAACGGCTCGGATCTCCCGCTGATATTGAGGAGTTGACCTCGGAGCTCGTGTCGCACTTCGAGGTCGGTGCAGAGCAAGCGCGGGGCGATGTGCTGAAGTTCCTGTCCGAGCTGCGCGAAAGCGGAGCAATTGTCACCTTGGAGCCGAACTGATGGAGTTATCCGTAAGCGCGTTCGAGGGGCAAATGCGCGCGCAGTCGAGACAGGGCCGGATACCGATGACCTGCACGTTCGAGCTGACGCCGACATGCAATCTTCGCTGCCATTTTTGCTATGTCGCGCTCGATCCGTACAAGGGTCCGTACCTGTCGACGCAACAGGCGTGCAACATCCTCGATAAGCTCGAGAGCGCTGGAGTGTTGTGGCTGACGCTCACCGGTGGCGAGGCGCTTTCTCGCCGCGACTTCCCTGAGATCTACCGGTACGCACGGCGGAAGGGCTTTCTGGTCACCGTATTTACAAATGCGACCATGATGACCGAGCGGATCGCGCAGCTATTCCGCGATGAGCCACCGTTCTCAGTCGAGGTGAGCATATACGGCGCCGATGCGGAGCATTACGAGGCGGTCACCGGAATCAAGGGGTCCTTTCCGCGCTTCGAGCGCGGGATAAAGTTGCTCCAGTCCTCGGGCGCGTCGTTGCTCCTCAAGCACCCAACCAGTTCGCTCACCGCCGAGCATGTACCCGCCATTCACGAATGGTGTCAATCGCGAGGCCTGCCGCATAAATTCGCGGCGACAATTGAGAACCGGCACAATGGCGGTCAGGAGCCGTCCCTCTACCGAATCTCGCCGCGTGCTGTCCGTGGATTGAAAGACGACCTGCATCTGGCGATGACTGGGCAGCAGCGCACAATGCCGCTCGCTGAATGCAACACCGGGGGCGCGACCGATGGCATTGAACGCCTCTACCAATGCGGCGCTGGGCGAATCGCTTTTTTCGTCGACGCGTTGGGACAAGCGAGTCACTGCGTGCTCGATCGGCAACCGAGCTTTCCCCTGGCTGAGATGGAATGGACCGACGTTTGGAGTCAGATGGGGGCTTGGGTCGATCAGCCGCTTCCGAAAGAGGCGCCGTGTAGTGACTGCTCGCTGCGATCGGGCTGCATGAACTGTCCGGCTCGTGCGCGTATGGCGTCCGGCAGCCCGTATCTCAAGGATACGTACTACTGCGACGTGACTCACGCGGAACACGGGCTCGAGCCCGTCGCGCACCCCGATTATCGATCGTATCCACGTCCACTCGGTGCCTGCACCGTCTAATGCGCGACGCGCACCAAAGCCAATTCCCGAGGAACATTCATGAATAAGCCAGATTCGAAGATACTCGTCCGCAAGCCGTACGAGGCGCCCGTGATCATCCGGGTCCACGTCGACCCGCAACAGGAGCTGCTCCAGGCAACCGCGTGCGCATTCGCAGCAGGCGACAACGCGACCTGCAATGCCAGCCCCGGTGTATGAGTGCGTCCTTGCGCACCAATCAAGTTTAGCTAACC
>JANMAM010000079.1:0-1715 GCA_031359795.1 Gemmatimonadaceae bacterium | reverse complement strand
GCGGACCAGGGCGCGGATGACCAGCAGCGTCACCAGGTCGGCAGCAACGAGGACGCTCAGGCGCATCAGGCTGCGCCAGACGTGTCGCCTAACGGTAGGCCGCGCCATTCGCTGGAGGGCAATCGGCGTCGGCATCGCGTGGTACTCTGCGCCTGGCGCTCCGCCCGTGCGTCGCCAACGCGTCGTTGCGTCGACTGGTGCGTGGTCTAACATCGTTGTTTCCGAGGGACGGACGGTAGTGGGTGCATCAGCGACCGCGCGACTCGCAACAGGCGAAACGGCAAAGCATTAGCACCGCTTAATGAACGTTCACATCACCGTGAAAGAGACGCGGCAGGGGGGCAAACGAAACGGGCGAATCCTGGAGGATTCGCCCGGGAAAAAATGCCGCGGTCGCTATCAGGTCGGCCGGCTCGCTGGGATCGTCCGAGCCTGACTGCTCGAGCCCGGTCTCCAGCGACTGGCCCAGTGTTTCTCGATCACGGTCGAGAACGCGTCGCAGCAGCGTTCGCGCTCGTAACTGGCCAGGAACGCCGCGCGCCCGCGCGCGCCGATCGCACGCGCGGCGCCGGGCGCCGCCGCCCACCCGCGCACGACCTCGGCGATCGCCTCGCCCCCTCCGGCGCGGTCCGCCGCGGGGTCGATGACTACGCCACATCCGGCCTCGATCACGGTCTCACCGCTCTCACTCGTTCTGGGCCCCACGAAAATTGCCGGCCGCCCGCTCGCCATGATGCCGTACAACTTTCCCGGAACCGAGATCCCGACGAACCGTGGCCTCAGCGAGATCAGGTGCGCATCGCCGACGCTGAGCGAATAGCGCAGCTGCTCGCGCGGAAAATATCCGCGGTAGCGAGCGTTCGAGATTCCCTCTGCTGCGATGAACCGCTCGATCTCGACTCGCCGCGGGCCATCGCCTACGAACAGCCAGTACAGCCCCGGATCATCCCGGGTGATGCGCATCGCGTCGAGGATTGGCCCGAATTCGTGGACGAGACCCGCGTTCCCCGAGTACATCACCACGAACCTGTCCCGCAGTCCCAGCTCATCGATGATCGGGTTCGCGTCGCGTGGCGTCGGCTCGACCTCCTCCTTCCTGTTCCAGACGTGCACCGTTTCCGTCCGCTTAGGGTCGACGCCTTACGCGACGATGCGCGCCTTCATGTGCAGTCCGAGGTCGACCACGAAGTCCGCCTGTCGGTAGCCCACCCCGTTCATCCACTCGAGCACTCGCGCCGGCAGCGAGCCTGCCCTGAGCATCCCACTCGCGATCTCCGCATCCGGGTGGAGATCCATGCTCCACACCCCATACGGCTGCCCTCGCAACCGCTTCGCGATTGCGCCAAGAAATGACAACAGGGGCGGCGTCGTCAGCACGATCACGCCGTCGTACCGCGTCGCACCGATCAGCGCGCCTAACGCCTGGAGGTAGAAGCTGGCGTAGTCCATCAGCCGGCCGAGGTGGCGCGCTCGGCCGAACCCGGTCGTACGAACGCGGCGGATCTTCACGCGATTGTGCGTCTCCGCGAGTGGCGCGGGGACCTTTCCCTTCACGTAGCGTCCGCGGCTCGCGAGCACGCTGACGTCGTGGCCCTCGGCCGCGAGATACTCCGCCAGGTCGGCGAGATGCTGTCCCGTCGACGCGACGTCGGGCCAATAGTGCTGATTGACGAAGAGGAGGGACGCCTTGCGCCCCTCCTCTCCCCGCCCCGCCT
>JANMAM010000073.1:0-22315 GCA_031359795.1 Gemmatimonadaceae bacterium | reverse complement strand
GAAGGGTTTCGCGTCCGCATGGCGGCCACGGTGACGACGGATGCGGACGAAGCGCGATACCGGGTCTTTCTCGATGCCCGACAGGTCGCTCCGGAGGACCGCGTCATCCGGCGGGTGGCGTTGCGCGGCGTCGCCGAGAGTGGCGTCGCCCTGTCGCGCGCCGACCTGGTCCCCGAGATCACGATCACCGCCGACGGCGTCTACTGGCATCCGGTTGGCGCCGACGATGAGGACATGCTGGTGACGCGCGATGTCTTTCCGCTCGCCGGCGCCTTCGACGCGGTTCGGCGGCACCTCGACCGCGAGCGAGCGCACGGCGAGCGGCTGGCGGCCGTGTTTCACTGCGCCTGACGTGCCGGACCGGCCGCGCTGGCGAAGAATCCCTGAGCGCGGCAGGCGGCGTCCAGCGATCCGTATCCGCTGACGTCGGCCGCAATCCAGCGGCGCAGTCCCTCGGCCTCGAGAATCGGCTTGTGCATTGGATTGTCGAAGCTCATTCGCAGCAACGCGTCGGTGAACCGCTTTTCGAGATCCGCTTCGAGGCCGACGCGCGCCGTGAACATGCAATGCGAATAGGCTGGCGACGACCAGACGACGGACAACGCGCCGGCGGGCACGAGCTGCTGGCTCTGCACGCCCGACCAGAACGGGCTTCCAACTGCGCCGGCGTCGGCTCGACCGTCGAGCACTGCGCGGAGCACCTCGACCTCGCTCGTTCCCGTGTCGCCGTGCTTGCCGACGTCGGTGTTGATCCGCAGCGATTGGTAGTCCCGTCCCTCCCGCAGACCCTGCTCGGCGAGAAAGTGGACCGGCAGGATCGCGGCATGGCCGCTGTCGCGGCTGCCTAACGCGAGCGTCCGGCCGCGAAGGTCGGCGACCGACGATACCGCGCCGCCCGCCGGGGCGATGATCACCGTCGTCCAGCCAAGGTCGGTGTCGCGCATGGCGATCGGCCGGCAGGCCTTGGCGCTCCACTCGCGCGCCTGGAGGAACGCGAGGTTGGTGTTCCAGCCAATGTCGATACGCGGACCGGGCTCGCCGTCGGCGAGGAGCAGTGCCCGCACTTGCGCCTCGTAACTCTGAAAGAGGATGATCTCGACATCGAGCTGTGCCTCATCCTGGAAATACCGGCGCATGCCCTCCCAGATCGGCACGACTTTCGGGTCATAAGCAACAGCACCCAACCAGATGGTTCGAACGGACACGCGGTTCTCCTCGCCAATGTTGCGCAGGGCAGGGGGCCCGGCGATGCAATCAGAACAGCGGCAACCCGAGCAGCGCCTTGCCGATGAATTCGCGCAGGACGTCGTTGGTCGGTGCCATGACCGCGCCAGCCTGAGCGTCGCGGAAGAACCGTTCGATGCCGGTGTGGCGCGAGAACGCCGCCCCACCGCAGGTGCGCATCGCCAGCGACGTCACCGCGATCGCCGTATCGCCGGCGGCCGCCTTGATCTCGAGCACCCGCAGCATCGTCAATTCGCCGGGGTGTTCGAGGTGACCGATCGTGTCGCCGAGGCGAGCCGCGAGGCCATCGGTTTCGATCTGCATCGTGGCCAGCTGGGCGCGGAGGGTGGGCAGCGCTTCGCCCAGCGATGCCGAACCCAGATGTTCGAATTTTGCGGCCTTGAGGTGGGTGATGGTCGCTGCGACGACGGCGCGGCAGAGCCCAAGCGAGACAGCGGCCTGTCCGACATTGAACAGCGGCAGGACGGTGTTTAGCATCGTCTGGAAGCCGCCGCCTTCCGCGGTAAGACGCCGGTCAGCCGGTACCACACACCGATCGAGAACCATCGGTGAGGATGCATTGGCGCGCAGCCCAAGACCGTCCCACGCGCCGGCCACGGTCAATCCTTCAGCTGCGGCGAGCACGAGGTAGAGAGTCGAATCGGTGACGCCAGCACCGTTAGGCGAGAGGGATGAAGTGACGTAGCTGTCGGCGTGACCGGCGCTGGTCACCCACGACTTGCGCGCCGCGAGGCGGGCGCCGCTGCCGTTAAGGTTCTCGGCGCGGGACACCGGCGCCCAGAAGTGGCTGCGCGACCCCGTCTCGCTGAAGGCGAGCGTCGACAGGTGACGGCCCCGGGCCATCGCCTTCAGCACGTCCTCGAGGGCAGGAGTCCGCGGCGCGGCGGCGATCGTCACCGAGGCCAGCGTATGCATGAGGAACACCATCGCGACCGAGGCGTCGACTTCGGCGAGCGCGGCGATGACATCGGCGAAGGGGCGGGGCCCAAGCGCCGCACCGCCGACGTCGGCGGGCAGCATCAGGCCGAGTAGTCCGGCCTCGCCAAGTTTCTCGATGGCCTCAGTGGAAAATCGCCCCTGCTTGTCGTTGTCGGCCGCGGCCGGCGCCAACACATTTCGGGCGATGGCACTGGCGGCGTTCGCTGCGGTCTCTGCATTCATGACATTCTCCCGCCGGCGCGCGGTGCCCCGGTGTTGGAACTAAACGCTGGCCGAATGTCCACGGTGGCACAGCTGGAGTCAATCACGATGCCGAGTCTCGAGACGTGAAGTTGTCCGTCATCGTCCCTACCTTCAACGAAGAAGCAGTGATCGCCGCGACGTTGCGTCGTGCCGCGGAGGTCCTGGCGCCATTCGAGCTGATCGTGGCCGACGGATGCAGCACGGACGCAACGGCGGCACGGGCGCGGCCGTATGCCAAGGTGCTGGCTCTGTCGATGACTCGCGGCGCTGCGCTGAATCATGCGGCGGCGGTCGCAACAGGGGACGTGCTGCTCTTCCTCCACGCCGACACGATGGTTCCGATCGGAGCCGCGCCAGCGATCGCGCGGGCGCTTGCAGAGGCGGGTGTGATTGGCGGCGCGTTTCGCCTGCGGCTCGATCACCAGGGATGGCTGGCGAGGCTCGTGTCCTGGAACGTGAATCTGCGCTCTTCGCTCCTGAACTCCTTTTTTGGAGATCAGGCGATGTTCGTCCGTCGTGAGGCGTTCGAACGAGCGGGGGGGTTCAAGGATTGGAGCGTAATGGAGGATCTCGAGATCCTCTCCCGTCTGCGGCGGTACGGTCGCCTGGTACTGCTCGACGAAGAGGTCGTCACCTCCGCCCGGCGGCACCTGCGCAAGGGATGGTGGACGACGATCGGCACGATCTGGATCATGACGTTCCTCAACCGCATCGGTGTGCCGGGACAGGCCATGACGCGGTGGTACAAACCCCAGCGTTAGGCCATCCGGCGCGACTCGCAGACCAGCGGAGGATGATAGAGATGACCCGCCAGCAAGTTCACGACGAAGGAGACCCGGTCGCGAGGCGTCAACCAGCGCGCTACGCCTGGTTTGCCGCGGCTCGCATCGCGGTCGGGCTGTACTGGCTGTACGAGCAGCACTGGAAGCTCCCACCGGACTTCGGGCTGTACGACGCGCGAGGCCTGATGTTCGCGTTCGACCAGAGCATCGAATATCCGACCGTCGGTCTCTATCGCGCGTTTCTGCAGAAAGTCGTTGTGCCGCACTTCCACCTGTTCGGGTGGCTGCTCGGGATCAGCGAGGTCGCGATTGGCGCATCGTTGGTGTTGGGCGCGCTGACCAGACTCGGTGCACTCCTCGCTGTACTGCAGTCGGTGAACCTGCTGATCGCGCAGGGGCGGACGCCGGAAGGCCCATGGATCTACGCTGGCATACTCGCGGCGAATCTGTTCGTGCTGTTCACCCCGTCGAACCGGCGATTGAGCGTGGACAGCCGGCTGGCGGCGAAATTCGCGACCAAATCGGTTCGATCCACGCTGCTCACCCGATTGAGGCGGCTCGCCTCGTCCTGAATCCACGTTGGCCATCCGCCACTGGAAATAACGAAGGGGCAACCACCGGTTGCCCCTTCGTGCCTAACGGCCATTCCGCCCGCTCAACGGTTCGCTGGCGTCGCGATGTAGCCGTGCGTCGTACCGGCCGCGGTATAACTGCCGACGACCTCGCCGCGAGCGTTGATGCCGAAGCCGCGGGTCGCCGACGCGCCGGGGACATTCAGCGTCGTGTAGTCGTCACCGAGCCGAACGAACCCGTGCGCTCCGGTGGCGTTGGCGAAAGTCCCGGCAATCTGGCCGGCCGGGTTCATGTCCCATGCGGCGGTGAACGTGCTGCCCGGTACGCGAAACTTTGTGAAGACGCCATCTTCGAGAATGAATCCGCTGGTGCCGTCCATGTCGTTGACCAGCCCGGTGATTCGGCCCCCGTCGGGCGTCGCACCGTTGGCCATCGTCCCCGACTGCGGGAGTGATTGCCGGTCATCGCCGTCGACCACGATCCCATGCATGCTCATCATCGTGTCCCGATCGTGATAACAGCCGAGTACCGTTCCGTCGGGGAGGATGCGCTGCGCGATCGTGAACATGTGACCCATCTGATCGACATCGACGAACTCGCCGTGCCTGGTGAGCACAAAACCGTGGAAATTGTTCAGGCCCAGCTCCCCGGGACGAGCGTAGGCGCCGACGATGTCGCCAGCCGGTCCGATGCCGCGCAGCTCGGTGCGAATTGCCCCCGGATAGTCGATGGTCGTGAAGCCGCCCTTTTGCCGCACGAAGCCGTGAAAACGCCTGGCCGCATCACCGTAGGTGCCAACCACGTCACCGCGCGCATTGATCCCCCAGGCGATGGTGGTCGTCGCCCCCGGAACGTCGAACATTTCGTAGCTGAACGTCGACGCGAGATTTTCGCCCTTGTCGAACGAGGGTGCAGACCGGGACCCGGGGCCCCCGATCGTGTCAGTGGCGCACCCCGTGAGCACTGCTGCACAAACAAGCGCGCCGGTCGAGATGAGACGCCGCATCACGTCCTCCCTGTGTAATGAGACCGCCGTGTGTCGCCACGTCGATCACGTCGAGCCCATTCCGATCTGTGAAGCTGCAATCGAAACGAGCCACCTGGCGTTGTGATGGCGAGCCGGCGAGAGCCTCTGGTGATCAGTAGCATGCGAATAACCCGGCCGCGCCGCAATGCAGAAGCTTGTCAGCTGCTCGTAACATGGCTCGATCGAGGAGCCGTAGCAGGGCGCGAGCGATTACATTCTGCCGCAACCTCATCATGGTGCACCATGCGGCGACCATTCCTGCTTCTCCCGTTGCTCTTTTTGCTCCTGCCGGCCGTCGAGCTCAACGCGCAGGCCGCGCTCAAGCCGCCGGCCGCGATCAACTCCATTCGCCAGGCTGATCTCGACCGCGATCTCCACGCCATGGCCGGCGACGCCATGCGCGGCCGCGAGGCGGGCACCATCGACGAGATGCGCGCATCGGTGTGGGTCGCTGACGAGATGCGGAAGATCGGCCTCACACCGTTAGGCGACGGCGGCAGCTGGTTCCAGTGGTGGAACATGCGCCGAACGCGCATCTCGAGCACGTCGAGCCTTGTGCAGTTGAACGGCCGCGCGCTCGCCCTCTGGAGCGAGATCACTCCCACCACCAACACGGCCGCCGATGTCGCGGGTGCGACGTTCTTCCTGAACGACGCCCGTGATTCGACGATCGATATCCGTGGAAGGATCGTCGTCACCGTGCTGGCGCCGCCGCTGCCATCGGCAATCCGGACGACGACGAACACTCCCGACTACAACTACACCCGCGCCGCACTAGCCGCGCTCGGCAACGCGCTGGCACGGCGCGGTGCGTCGGCGGCGATCGTCGTTGCCGACTCGGTCGCCGAGCGGGCGTTCGGTGGCGTCGCGATCGTGCAGTCGCGAGGTGCATACGACGTCGTCGGCGGAGTGCCGCGCTTCGTGCGGAATCCCAATCCGGCGACACCACCTGCCGCGCCGCAAACCGCGCCGATCCCGATCCTGCTCGTGCACCAGGGCGCGCTCGACGCGCTCAGGACCGACGGACAGGCCGCCGACATCCGCCTCCGCAGCGAGAGCTTCGAGTATCCGTCGGCGAACGTCATCGGCGTCGTTCGCGGTACCGATCCAAAATTGCGCGACGAATACGTTGTCTTCAGCTCGCACCAGGATCACGACGGCGTGCGCTACGCGGTGGATGGCGACTCGATCTGGAATGGCGCCGACGACAACGGCACCACGAGTGTCGCGCTGCTCGCGATCGCTCGCGCCTGGAAGAAGCAACCGAGCAAGCGCTCAGCGCTGTTCATCTTCCACGGAGCTGAGGAGCGCGGGCTGCTCGGTTCCCGCTATCATGTCGCGCATCCGGTCGTCCCGCTGGGGAAGATCGTCGCCGTGCTCAATGGCGACATGCTCGGCCGGAACAGTCCCGACACGGCGGCGCTCCTCGGGTCGCAGCCTCCGCACCGGAATTCGGCGGCGTTGGTGCAGATGGCGATCGACGCGAACCGTGCGACGAGCAGGTTCGTCATCGACTCGCTCTGGGACCGGCCGTCGCATCCGGAGGGCTGGTACTTCCGGAGCGATCATGTGCCTTACGCTGAGCGCGGCGTACCGGCGCTGTTCTTTTCGAGCAACCTGCACCAGGATTACCACACGCCGCGCGACGAGCCGAAAACGATCGATTACGCGAAGCTCACGCGGATCGCGAAGTGGATGTACATGACCGGCTGGATCGCGGCGAACGCAAAGGCACGGCCGGCGGTCGATTCGGGGTTCGTGCTGCGCTGAGCGCCGGGACAACGGCGACCACGGTCGTCCTTCGTCTTTTCCCGCTCGCACGTTCGACGCGATGTCCGCTACCGGCCCCGTGGAATACTCAGCGCGAAAGTCGACCCCCCATCGAGCGTACTCTCCGCCGTCAGGTCCCCACCCATCGCCCGTGCCAGGTCGCGACTGATCGCGAGTCCGAGACCTGTTCCCGACTCCGCGCCCGAGTGTCCACGCTCGAGTTGGACAAACGGCTCGAAGATCGTCAGCAGCTTGTCGGCCGGGATGCCAATACCAGTGTCGCGTACGCGAACGCGCATCGCGTCGCCCACTGGTCCGCACTCGACGATGATTTGGCCCTCCGGTGGGGTGAACTTCACGGCATTCGAGAGCAGGTTGAGAAGAATCTGCTGAAGACGCTCAGGGTCGACGTGCGCAGTGAAGCTCGGATCACAGCAGCGGTATTCGTAGCCGATTCGTTTCTGGAGCAGCTGCGGCGCGATCAGCGCCTCGAGGCTGCCAAGTACCTCGTTCAGCGACACGTCGCGCGCCTCGATGCGCACGCGGCCGGCTTCGATCTTGGCGAAGTTGAGAATGTCGTTGATGAGCGAGAGCAGGTGCCGCTGGCTGCGCTTGATTCGCTCGAGGTCGGCGCCCTGCGCGTCGGTGATCGGTCCGCGAATGCCTTCGGTCAGGAGTTCGGCATATCCGCCGATCGCGTTGAGGGGAGTCCTCAGCTCGTGTGACATGTTCGCGAGAAACTCAGACTTCGCCTTGTTCGCGTTCTCGGCCTCGGCACGCGCCCGCTCGGCGTCGAGGGTTGCTTCGTGGAGCTGGTCATTCGCCGATTGAAGCTCTTCAGCAAGCACCTGCGATTCTTCGAACTGCTGCTCCAGCTGTTCGGTCTGAGTTTCGAGCTCCACCGTCTGATCGAGCAACCGGCTGTTCGCCTCCTCGACCTGGGAGCGGGCACGAACCTGCACGGTGACATCGGTGGCGACGACGGCGATCCCGGTCACTCCGTGATCCGGAGTGACCAGAGGCTGATAGATGAAGTTGAAAAATCCCTTCTCCGGTGTTCCCGCTCCGCGGTCGACCATCACCGGCACTTCGGTGCCGACGTACGGCTCGCCCGAGACGTAGACGGAATCGAGAAGCTCGAACAGGCCCTGCCCGTCCAGTTCGGGCAGAGCAGAGCGAACGGACTTACCGAGCACGTCGCGATTGCCAATGACCTCGAGGTAGTGCGCGTTCGCGATCTGGAAGACGTGGTCGGCGCCACGAAACACGGCGATCGGAATGGGCGCCTGACCGAGAATGCTCCTCAGCCAAAGCTCGGCGGCGTCGGCCCGTGATTGTTCTGTGCGTGCGCGTCGCAGCGATTCCTCGCGCTCGCGCAACGCCCGTTCGAGTCGGGTTCCCTGCTCGAGTGAGGTCGCCTCGTGCACTTCGAGCAGTTGCTCGAGGGCGGCGATCTTCGACTTGAGTTGTGCGACCTCGGCCTTCGGGGACCGAGATCCAGCGGGCGTTGCGTCATTAGGCGGCATCGGGGTCATGCGAAGACACGTCCGCTGTCAAACGGAAGAATCGCAACCTTGACGTTCAGCGCCAGAGGCTTGAAGAGGTCGGCCGTACCGCGTTCGAGGGTCGCACGCGAAAACAGGATGACCGCAAAGAGGTCTCCCGTCGGGAGGAGTCCGCCGAAGCCGATCACCGAGCGAATGCGGTAAGGAACGACGAACTGTTCCTGCGCGGGTATGTACGGACTGTTCATTGCTTCGGGCACAAAGAACACGTTGTACGTCCTTTGCTCCGCTTCGACGAGAAGCCCTGCCTCGGCGCGGAGGACCGCCCCCACTTCGAGACCGAACTGCGTGATCAGCCGCGCGATCATCGGAGCCTGGGAGACAATGTCCTCACTCGCCAGCGGAATCGACCGGTGACTGGCCGACGACTGTCGCGAGTTCCATTGCGCCTGCTCGCCTGCGGTCGCCAGCAGCGTCAGGCATTTCATCTCCGGCGACGCGGGTTCGCCGCCGAGCACGTTCCTGACGTAGCGCCGATCTTCCTTGGCGAGCGCGGCATACGGATGCGTCTTGAAGAAGCGGACGAGGGCACAACTCCGTTCGCCGCCTTCATCGACGAGATGCTCGTAGAGGTAGCGAACCGTCCTGATTGCAACCTCTTCCATGCTTTCCGCGCCAGTGCCGAGCCGGCGGAGTGCGGCGCCGCACACTGTCATGTCGCTGAGCGCAAAGGTGGAGAGATTGAACATGGCCTGCACCGGGGAAAACGGTCGCTGCCCGTGACGCGCAGGGCGCAATGCCGAGTAGTTGGCGTTCAGACGCCAGAAAAAGCAGCCGGGCCTCGCCGCGGTAAGACGGCGAGACGGATGTGATTATTCGAGCGATATTGCACATTCTGCACCGGCGGCAAACGATATGTGGCCCTGCCCGGCAGCCCCGGGATGACGCCGATCGGGCGATGGCTCGCCGCAGGTGCCGTTAGGCGCGGAGGTCGCTGACAGGATGGCGGGTTCACCGCCTGACCGTCGCGTCGCCTACGTCGGCTTGCGCTTCGACGCGGCGGCTGCACCCGCGTTCTCGCCGACCCGGAACTTGACGATCCTCGCGATCGGTTCCATTGGCAAGGGCGTAACGTCAATCGGTGACCTGCTCCAGCGGCACATCCTCGGCGCAGAGCGGACAATCGGCAGGGAGCCAGGACGAGTACGCCTCGCCTGTCACCGCGATTACGGGAATTCCGAGCTCGGCGAAAAACGAGACGCCGACATCGCCGAGTACGAGCAGCGCCCCCGCGGCGACAATCCGGGCACCGTGCGACTCCAATGCGGAGAGTGTGCCCCGCAGTGCCGAGCCGGCGCTCATCGCGTCGTCGACAATCGCGACGCGCTTTCCGGCCGCACCAGTCGCGAGCGCCGGCGGGAGAACGTAGCGCGCCTGATACATGCCTTGCGAGCCAGCCGGGATGAATCGCTCGGTGAACCAGAATTCAACGCCGAGGGACTGCGCGACGAGCTGCGCCAGAAAGGCGCCGCCGACGAGTGGCCCGCACACCACATCGACGCGATGCGCGCGGAGCCCAGCGACGAGCGGCTCGACAAACCGCGCGATGCGTCGCGCGTCGACGAACATCGTCGCGAGATCGAGCCAGAGCGCGCTGTGATAGCCCGACTCCATTCGAAAGTGTCCGCGCCTGCTCGGCACGAGCGCAAGCATTCTGGCCGAGCTGATTCCGTCGGTGCCGGTCACGGTGCCGGGGTCTCCGCGAAGGTGAGGGTGACCGCTCGCGCGCGAAATCTACTCGAACGCCATACACCGGCTGGTCACGCTGCCGATGACGATTCAGCGCTTGCCTCAGAGGCGCGCCAACAACTAGCGTCCGGGAGTATAGAGTTGAACTTTCGCCCCTGTGGAACCGCGCATGACATCCCGCCGCGACTTTCTCATCTCCTCCGCCGCGCTTCTAGCCGCTGGCTGTGCAGGCAGGCGCCCAGGATTCGCGACAGTTCCCCCGAGGGCGCTTCTCCCGCTCGGCTTCTCGACGCTCGGCTGCCCGCGTCTCGAGTGGAGGCAGATCCTCGACCTCGCAGTCGCCAATGGCTACCCCGCGCTCGAGCTGCGGGGGATCATGGGCGAGCTCGATCTCACCAAACGTCCCGAGTTCTCGCCGGCGCGGATTGGCGCTACGCGAGCCGAGCTCGCCGATCGCGGGCTGCGCGTGGTCAACCTCGGCAGCTCGGCAACGCTGCACGAGCCCGACGACGCGAAGCGCGCCGCGCAGATCGCCGAAGGTAAACGCTTCCTCGACCTCGCTGCCGCGTTAGGCACGCCATACGTCCGCGTCTTCGGGAACAACTACGTCGCCGGTGAGCCGCACGAGGTGACACTCGCCCGCATCGCCGCCGGACTCAGGGAGCTCGGGGCATACGGCCGCGAGCACGGGGTGACGGTGCTGATCGAGTCGCATGGCGACTTCGTCGATTCGCCAACCCTCCGCGGCCTGCTCGAGCGCGCCGGGTCGCCTGACGTCGCGCTGCTCTGGGACGCACACCACACCTTCGTGTCGGGCAACGAACAGCCCGAGGACACGGTGCGGGAGCTCGGAAAGTGGATCCGCCACACGCATCTCAAGGACTCGGTGCCAGCCGGAACCGATCGCCGCTATGTGCTCACGGGTACCGGACAGGTGCCAGTGCGCCGGCAGGTCGAAGCGTTGGCGAAGATCGGGTATGCCGGCTACTACAGCTTCGAGTGGGAGAAGATGTGGCACCCGGAGATCGAGGAGCCGGAGGTCGCGATTCCACAGTTTGCACGGGTCGCGAGCGAGTACCTGCGAACCGCTGGTGTTACTCCACGTGCGCTTTCGGCGCGATGACGCACTCCGATTCAATCGACCGTCGCGAGGCGCTGCGCCGAACCGCGCTGCTGCTCGGCGGCGCGTTGTCCGCCCCCGCGATCGCCGGAGTGCTCGGCGGGTGCAGCGACTGGCGCACCGACACGGCGACATGGAAGCCGCGGGCGTTTTCATCCGCACAGGGCGAAATGATCGCAACCATCGTGCAGCACATCATCCCGGCAACCGACACACCGGGAGCGCGCGACGTCGGCGCTCATCGCTTCGTCGATGTGATGATGGCCGAGTACTACGCGGCGCCCGATCGCGAGCGGTTCGCCGCCGGGCTCACCGACCTCGACGCTCGGGCGACGCGCGCACACGGTCGGACATTCCTCCGGACCGATGACAGTGGGCAGCGCGCACTGCTCACGGCACTCGACGCCGAGACGTTCGCGCCGGTTGCTCCAGCGACGCCGAATCGCGAGACGCCGTGGTTCCGCACGATGAAGGAACTGACGCTGCTCGCCTACTACACCTCGGAAGTCGGCGCCACGAAGGAGTTGCGCTACGAATCCATCCCCGGTCGATACGACGGCTGCATTCCACTCGCCCAGGTCGGGCGCACCTGGGCGGTCTGACGTGGCTGACGATACCTACGACGCGATCGTCGTCGGCTCCGGAATAACCGGCGGGTGGGCGGCGAAGGAGCTGACCGAGAAGGGATTGCGTACTCTCGTCGTCGAGCGCGGGCGCGCCGTCGAGCACGGGAAGGACTACGTCACCGAATGGCTCCAGCCCTGGGAGATCCCGCATCGTGGCCGCGGCGAGCGTGAGCTCTACGCGCGCGACTATCCGATCCAGAGCAAGAACTACGCGTTCGGCGAGACGACGCGACACTTCTTCGTCAGCGATCGCGAGCACCCGTACATCACCGCCGGGCCGCAGGAGTTTCGCTGGATTCGCGGCTACCACCTGGGCGGCCGCAGCCTGATCTGGGGTCGAGCATCATGGCGGTGGAGCGAGCTCGATTTCACCGCGAACGCGAGCGATGGCCACGGCGTCGACTGGCCAATCCGCTACAGGGATCTCGCGCCCTGGTACGATCACGTCGAGCGGTTCGTCGGAGTTGCCGGGGAAAACCTCGGCCTCGCACATCTTCCCGACCAGAATCTCCTGCCCGCATGGGAGATGAACTGCGCGGAGAGTTTCGTGAAGAAAGGGCTCGAGCGCGCTTTCCCGGAACGGCACCTGACGATGACGCGCGTCGCGAACCTCACGCGCGCGCATCAGGGGCGCGGACAGTGCCAGGCACGGAACCAGTGCGGGCGCGGCTGCAGCTATGGCGCGTACTTCAGCAGCCTGAGCTCGACGCTCCCCGCGGCCCGCGCGACCGGGCGCCTGACGGTGGTCACCGACGCGATCGTGGAAAGCGTTCTCTATGACGACAAACGCAACCGGGTGACCGGAGTGCGCGTGATCGACGCGAAGACGAAGCAATCGCGCGAGTACACGGGACGACTCGTGTTTCTCAACGCGTCGACGATCGGCAGCGCGCAGATCCTGCTCAACTCGACGTCTGCACGATTTCCCGACGGCCTGGCCAATTCGAGCGGAGAGGTCGGGCACAACCTGATGGATCATCTCTCGAAAGCGGGCGCGCGTGGCACCGTTCCGGGATTAGAGGAGGACTACGTGTACGGACGCCGGCCGACTGGCACGTACACGCCACGGTTCCGGAACCTGCGCCCCGGCGAATCCGAGAGGCTCGGATTCGTGCGCGGCTACGGCATTCAGTCGGGCGCAGGTCGCGCGGGGTGGGATCGTGGAATGTCGTCGCCGGGCATCGGCACCGCGCTCAAGGCGTCGCTTCGCGCGCCCGGCCCGTGGGGGATGACGATGCAGGGCTACGTCGAGTGTCTCCCGCGCCACGAGAACCACATCGCGCTCGACGAAAAGAAAGACCAGTGGGGAATTCCGCTCGTGAACATCCGCTGGTCGTGGAGCGACAACGAGAAGGCGCTGCGCGAGGACATGAAGACACAGTGCGCCGAGATGCTTGCGGCCGGTGGGTGCACCAACGTCGAGACATACGACAACGACGCGCCGATGGGCTTCAGCGTCCACGAGATGGGCACGGCGCGAATGGGGCGCGACCCGAAGACGTCGGTGCTCAACGCCCACAATCAGGCGCACGACGTCCCGAACCTGTTCGTCACCGACGGCGCGTGCATGACGAGCTCGTCGTGCGTGAATCCGTCACTCACCTACATGGCGCTAACGGCGCGCGCCGTTGACCACGCGGTGAGTGAGATCAATCGTCGAAACCTGTGATGCGCGGACGGCGCTAGGGTCGTACTTCGCCCTGGGCCCGGGCCTTTGCATCGAGTGAATCGTAGAGGGAGCGCAGGATATCGCGCTTGGCGACGATCTGGGGGCCGAGCTCGAGGTAGGAATCGCGAACTGGTTCGTACAATGGCCAGCGTGGCCACCTGGCGCCGGCGGGCGCAGCGTTAGGGTCGCCGGCACCAGCGAATGCCGCCCAGTAGTCGCTCATCGCGTCGGCAAGCGTCGAGTCGTAGGCGGTGTGGCCGGCCCCGGGATCGAGCGGCCGCGAGCGACCGAAGACAAAGACGATCTCGGCGCTGTGATAGGCGCCCCGCTTCCGGCTGACACTGTCCTCGCCGGCGCGGGTGAACTGGTACAGGTACGCCGGCGCGCCGCGGGCGGTGATCAATCGCGCGAAGGCGCGACCTGGGGCGCCGAACACTTCCTGCGGCTCGTCAGCGTTGCTGCCGACGATGATCGGGACGACGTTTGCCATCCCGAGCACGACCGCGGAGTCGACACTTCGGGGCAGTACCCAGCCATCGACCACCGGCCAGAAGATCGGGCGGCCGGGGTTGCCGGCGATGCGTACCGACGCGGCGATCACCGAGTCCGCGCTGAGTGCGCGAAGCCGAGCCGCGGCACTCGCGTCAGTTCCGGTGACGCCGAGCGCCGCGGCGACGCGCGTGCCTGTCGCCTGCGCCGAATCAGTCCGGGCGACGAAGCCACCGGTGCCCGTCCCGCTCTCGAGGATGGCGCGGTGGAACAGTCCCTTCGCGAGCGGGGAGCCGATCAGCGCGCCGACGCTCATCCCGCCAGCGGACTCGCCGAAGATGGTGACACGTGAGGGATCGCCACCAAAGCGGGCGATGTTGCTCCGCACCCACTGCAGCGCCGCGATCTGGTCGAGAATGCCGTAGTTGCCGGACGCGCGCTGCGGCGACTCGGCGGAGAGGGCGGGGTGCGCGAGGAAGCCGAGCGGCCCGAGCCGGTAGTTGACGGTGACGAGCACGATGCCTTTTCGCGCCAGCACTGTACCGTTATGACGCTCCTCTCCCCCGAAGCCGGCGAAGAACCCGCCGCCGTGGATCCAGACCATGACCGGACGGCGTCCGACCGCTGATTGCGTCCAGACGTTGAGATTGAGACAGTCTTCAGAGACTCCGGCGGCGAACGGATTGATGTCGCCATACGGCTGGTGCTGCATGCAGTTGTGTCCGAGGCGATCCGCCCGGCGCACTCCGTCCCATCGCGCCGCGGGTTGCGGCGGGCGCCAGCGCAGCTCGCCGACGGGTGGCGCAGCGTACGGGATGCCCTCGAACACGAGCATGTGATCCGCGGAATCGACGCGGCCGGCGAGCATGCCCCCGTCGACCGTGACGGTGGGGCGGGCCGGTGCGGCAGCGTTAGGCGCGGGAGCAGTGGCGCAGGCGCCGAGCGATGTCATCGCAGCGCCTGCGGCGACGGCAAACCAGCAGGGCGCGCCGGGACGGTACGCGAATCGGTTGAGGCGGGTCATGAATGCTCCACAGCGTTAGGCAGGAAACCGGTGCCGTGATGTTCGAGGGGGATAATCGCACGCGAATCGCGGGTCCGCAAACCGCTCGCCACGGTGCATCGTTGGCCGCGCCAAGGGCTATCGGAGCCGAAGCATCAGTCGTACCTTGGGCTCCCGCATCCACCCGTTCCCGGTGTGTGAATGAGAGAGACTGATGGCTGCTGACACGACCGAATACGACGCGATTGTCGTCGGCTCGGGGATCTCGGGTGGATGGGCGGCGAAGGAGCTCTGCGAGAAGGGGCTCAAGACGCTCGTCCTCGAGCGCGGGCGCGATGTCCAGCACATCAAGGACTACCCGACGGCGAACCTGATGCCCTGGGAGCTGCCGCATCGCGGCGCGCTTCCGCGGAAGATGGTGCACGACAACCCGCTGATCGCCAAGGCGGCGGGCTACGGCGAGGACACGGCGCACTTCTTCGTCAAGGATGCGGACCATCCGTATGTCCAGGAAAAACCCTTCGACTGGATCCGTGGCTATCAGGTCGGCGGCAAGTCGCTGATCTGGGGGCGCGCCTGCCAGCGGTGGAGCAAGTACGAGTTCACAGCGCCCGAGCGCCAGGGCTACGGCATGAACTGGCCGATCGGCTACGACGACGTCGCGCCGTGGTACTCGCACGTCGAGCAGTTCATCGGTGTCTGCGGAAATGCCGACCACCTCGACGCGATGCCTGACGGCGACTTCCTGCCACCGTTCGACTTCAATTGCGCCGAGCGGCATCTCCGCGACACGCTGCACACGCACTACGGGAATCGGCACGTCGTCCAGGGTCGGTGGGCGCATCTCTCGAAGCCGAAACCGATTCATCTTGAGCAGGGCCGCGGCACCTGCCAGGCGCGGAACCTCTGCATGCGCGGCTGTCCCTACGGCGGCTACTTCAGCTCGAATTCATCGACGCTGCCGTGGGCCGCGAAGACGGGGAACCTCACCGTCCGTCCCGACTCGGTGGTGCACTCTGTTCTCTACGACGAGAAGAAGGGAAGGGCGACCGGCGTCCGCGTGATCGACGCGAAAACGCACGCGGTCACCGAGTACAAGGCGCGCGTGATCTTCATGAATGCGTCGGCGCTGAACACGAATCTCATCCTGCTCAACTCGACCTCGTCACGCTTTCCGCGTGGACTCGGCAACGACAACGGGCTGCTCGGCCACTATGTGTGTCACCAGAGCTACCGCGCGTCGGCGAGCGGCAAATTGCCGGGCTTCGAGGATCAGTACTTCTTCGGGCGGAATCCCACCGAGTGCATTCTCGTCAACTTCAGGAATCTCGGAAAGCAGGAGACGGACTTTGTCGGCGGCTACACGACGTTCACCGGCGGGTATCGTGAGCGCGGCGCGCCGGTTGGGGACGACGTCGGCGGCGCGTACAAGGATGCGCAGGCGCAGCCCGGTTCGTGGGGACTCTACATGTACATGCAGGGCGAGACGATTCCGAAGCAGGCGAATCACGTCCGGCTGCACGACACGTTGAAGGATCAGTGGGGGATTCCGCTGCTCGTGACGTCGGTGGGCTACGACGAGAACGACGAACGGATGATCCGCGACTGGCGCGCAGAGGCGAAGGAGATGCTGGAGGTCGCCGGCTGTACGGGCGTCGAGACGCGCGATACCGGGTGGGCACCGGGACTCGACATCCACGAGATGGGAGGCGCACGGATGGGGCGGGACCCGAAGACCTCGCTGCTCAACGCACACAATCAGATGCATGCCGTGCCTAACGTCTTCGTGACCGACGGGGCATGCATGACCTCGACCGGCAACCAGAGCCCGTCGATCCTTTACATGGCGCTCACCGCCCGCGCGGCGAACCATGCGGTGGACGAGCTGAAAAAGCAGAACCTGTGAGGAGACCAATGGCACCGATGAACCGCCGCGAGGCGCTCAAGGCGAGCGCGGTGCTGGGTGGTGCGCTCGCGCTCTCCGGCGGGATCCTCGCCGCCTGCGCGCGCGACGAGCGCCCGGCGACGGCCGGAATCCTGTCCCGCGAGCAACAGGATCTCGCCGAAACCATCGCCGATACGCTCCTCCCGAAGACGGCAGCATCGCCAGGCGCGAAGGAAGCTGGTGCGGGACCGGCGATCAACCTGCTCCTGACCGACTGCTACGAGCGACCCGCGCAGGAGCGCGTCGTGGACGGGCTGCGCGAGCTCGACCAGCGCGCCGAGCTGCGCTTCCACAAGAATTTCACGGACCTCGCACGACCGCAACGCGAAGAGATGCTCCGGACGATCAGCGCTGAGAGCAAACAGGCATCACCCGACACGCATTGGTTTCCCCTGATGCGTGAGCTGGCGCTCCGGAGCTACTTCTCATCCGAGGTCGGGATGACGAAGGCGCTTCGCTACATCCAGGTGCCGGGGAAGTGGGTCGGCTGTACACCTTATTCGCCCGGACAGCCAGCGTGGGGATGAAGTGGGGGCCAGGGGCCAGGATCCGCCTACAGTTCCGTAGTGCCTAACGCCTGGTCCCTGGCCCTGACCCCTGACCCCTGACCCCCAACAGACGGAACTCCCCGCGCAATGTCAAAGGTAAGAATCGGCATCGTAGGTTCCCGCTTTCAAGCCGACTGCATCGCGCATTCGGTCAAGATGATGCCCGACGAGATGGAGGTCGTCGCGGTGGCGTCGCCATCGCCGGGGAATGCGGAGCAGTTCGCGCGGCGGCATGGGATTCCGCGCTTCTACGCCGACTATCGCGAGATGCTGCGCGATCCGGCGGTCGAGCTGATCTCGATCACGGCGCCTAACCGTCTCCATGCGCGGATCACGATCGATGCGGCGGCGGCGGGGAAGCACGTCGTCTGCGAGAAGCCGCTCTGTGTCACGCTCGAGGAAGCCGACGCGATGATCGACGCCTGCCGGAACGCCGGCGTCCTTCTGCTCTATGCCGAGGAGCTGTTCTTTGCGCCGAAGTACGTGAAGGCGAAGCAGATGGCCGATGAGGGCGCGTTCGGGCGGGTCCACCTGGTGAAGCAGGGCGAGAAGCACTCGGGACCGCACTCCGACTGGTTCTGGGACGTCGACCAGTCGGGCGGTGGCGCACTGATGGACCTCGGCTGCCATGGCATCGCGTTCTGCTGGTGGTTCCTCGGCAAGCCAGCGGTCAAGAGTGTCTATGCCCAGCTGTCGACGCAGGTGAATGGGCACCGGACGGAGGGAGATGACGAAGCGATCACGATCATCGAGTTCGAGGGCGGAGCGTTAGGCATTGTCGAGAACAGCTGGAACCGCCCGGGCGGGATGGACGACAGCATCGAGGTGTTCGGCGACAAGGGGCAGACCTACGCCGACATGCTGATGGGCAACGCGCTGCCGACCTATTCCGAGGTCGGGTTTGGCTATGCGGTGGAGAAGGCGTCGTCGACGAAAGGGTGGACGTATCCAGTGTTTGAGGAGCACTGGAACTACGGGTTCCCACAGGAGATGCGCCACTTCGCGCGCTGCGTGCGCGGGAAGGAAGAGCCGATCTCCGATGGCGAAACCGGGCGCGTCGTGCAGCAGGTTCTCTACGCCGCGTACGCGTCGGCGGGACTGGGCCGGAAGATCGAGATGCCCTTCGCTCCGAAGGGGATCAGCAAGCCGATCGACTTGTGGAAAAAACCGGAGCTCGCGCGCGCGGCAGCGGAGCGGAGTCCGGCAAAGTAGCGAATCACCGCGACGGCGGAGCGCGATGGGTCCCTTCGAGCACCACCTCCGCGATGCGATCGCCCTCAACCTCGAACGGGCGCCGCTCTATGCCGCGCTCTCCGGCGGGGCGTCACGGCGGATTTCGCGGCGGCTCATCCTCGCCGAACGTGCGCTGCTCCCGGTCGCGCGGTGGTTCGACCGGCGCGCGTCACCCTATCACGAGGCCGGCGTTCCATTGCTCGAAGCGCTGTTCGAGCCGATGAGCACCGCACCGGCGTTCGCGCCAGCGCCGCACCTCGAGATTCCCGCGCCGGAGCGAACCCAGGCCGGTGGCCTGCGACCGGCGGCCGTTAGGCGAACGATTCGCCTGGCGTATCGAGGAGGCAGCTTCGGCGGGGCAGCCGCCGTGCTCGCCGGGGAGCTGGCGCTGTTGACGAGTAGTCCGGCAACGGACTGTCTCGTGCGACACCTGCTCGAATCGGCGGAGCGGGTTGCGAGCCTCGCGCCGCAGCTCATTCACCTTGCGACAGAGCGCGGTCTCGCCTCGCCGCATCGGCTCCTCGCGCAGCTGCTCTGGCTCCATCTCTGGGGGCTCGACGCGGCCGCGTCGGTGGACGCACTCGCGCGCCCGCTTCAGCTGCGCGGTATTGCGATCCTCGCTCAGGACCTGCCGCCGATCCAGTCGTCGCGGCAAGCACCCTGAGGCCGCGCGGGCGCCAACCCCGTTGCGAGTGGGCGCGACAGCTCCATATTCTGCCTGAGCGATCTCTCCGAGCGGGCGAACATCGGGCGAGGCATCTCCTCCCATAAGGGCAATCATGTTCCTGACCCTGCTTCTCGTCACCTTTGCGATCGCGCTGGTGGTCTCGTTCATCGTCGCCCGGCTGTTCAGCGCGTCGATCCTCCGAATTCTCGAGCGGGTGGTGTCGCCGGACCTGGCCGGTGCCTGGCATCGCTACCTGATCTTCGCGCTGTACGTGGTCGGCGTGTCGGGTGGCGTGCGGATGTATTCGCTCGAGCAGTACATCAACCCGCGCGATGCGAAGTCGCCGGCGCTCGTGCTCAACGCCGACCGCTGGACGCTCGAGGTGTACCGAACCGTGATCGAGACGCTGCAGAGCTGCGCCTGGATGCTCCTTGTCGTCTTCGTGTTCCTGCTCCTGGCCTACGTCCTGGCGCGCGGGCTCGAGCACCGAGCGGCCAAGCAGCAGCCGTGACATTTTCTGCCAGCGGGACGCCGACACCGGCGCGGAGCGCGGCCTGATGCGGCTCGCCGGCGCGGTGGACATCGGGGGAACGGGAACCAAGCTCGCGATCGTCGGCGAGGACGGGCGCATCGTCACGCGGGAGACGATCCCGACCGGAGACGGCGGCGAGCCCGCGTCGCTGATCGAGCGTATCGGCGCCACGCTCGGATCGATGCTCGACGCGGCCCGCGCCGAGGGGACAGGCACGCTCGTGTCGAGCATCGGTGTCGCGGTGGCGGGATTCCTCGACACCGACCGGTCGGCGATGTTCGGCAACGCCAACCTGCCCGAGCTCTCCGACTATCCGCTCCGGCTCGCACTCGTTGCCAGGCTGCGGCGCGACTGCCGGCTCGAGGTCGACTCGAACGCCGCGCTGATCGCCGAGCACCGTCACGGCGTGGGGCACGGCGCGATGCGAACGTTAGGCGTGACGCTCGGAACCGGGCTTGGCGGGTCGGTGGTCGTGAACGGGAAGCTCCTCCGCTACACCGGAGAGTGCGCCGGAGACCTGGGCCACATCATCGTCGATCCCAATGGACGGCAGTGCACCTGCGGTGCGCGGGGCTGCCTCGAGGCGATGGTCTGCTCGGCGGCGCTCTCCGAGCGCGGCGGCGGACGGCGGGTGCGCGACATCCTCGCGGCGGCCCGCGCTGGCGAGAAACAGGCGCTCGACGCGTTAGGCGAGACCGGGAAGTGGCTGGGAATCGGCCTCGCCGGACTCGTGCCGATCTTCGCGCCGGAGCTGATAGTGATCGGAGGCGGAATCGCCGCGGCCGGCGAGCTCCTGCTCGAGCCGACGCGCGCGAGCTTTCACAGGCATGCGGCACTTGGCGCGAGCGAGAACCTGACGATCGTCGGATCGCAGTTCGATGGGTGGGCCGGCGTGATCGGTGTGGCGAGCCTCGTCCTCAATCCCGAGCACTAGCCGCCGATGCCCAGGGCGCCGATTCGAGTTTTCCCGACCCCTGACGCGATCGGCGAGGAACTGGCCGGCCGGCTGCTCGGTCGCATCGATCGCGCACGCATTGCGTCACGGCGATTCCTGCTTGGCTGGCCGACGGGACGCAGTCCGAAGCCGCTGGTCGCGGCGATGGCGCGGCGACTTGCCGTGAAGCCGCAGGATCTCAGCCAGCTCGTGTTCGTGATGATGGACGAGTATCTCGTGCCGGTCGGGGACGAGCTGCGCTATGCGCCGGCCGACGCACCGTGGTCGTGTCATTACTTCGCGCGCGTCGAGATCGCGGACCCGTTGAACGCCGCGCTGCCCGACACCTTCCGCGTGCGCGCCGAGTCGATCTGGTTTGCCGACCCGGCCAATCCCGAGGAGTACGACGCGCGGATCGACGCGGCCGGCGGAATCGACTATTTCATCCTTGCCTCGGGCGCGAGCGATGGGCACGTCGCCTTCAACCAGCCGGGGAGTCCACGCGCGAGCCAGACGCGGATCATTCCGCTCTCGGACCAGATGCGCCGCGACAACCTGCAGACCTTCCCGACGTTCGGCACGATCGAAACGGTGCCGCGGCACGGCATCAGCGTCGGCATCAACACGATCATCCGGTCGCGCGAAGCGGCGATGATCGCGTTCGGCGAGGGAAAGCGCCTAACGGTGAGGCGGATCCGGGCGGCCAGCCGCTACGAGCCCGACTGGCCGGCGACGCTGGTCCACGAGTGCGCCTCGTGCGAGGTGCTCTGCGACGAGGCGGCGAGTGGTGGAGAAGAGGGTTGAGCTCAACCGGGGGTACAATGCGCGTTTCAATATTCTCGCAAGGCGTCAGAGCGGTGCTCATGCTCGTCGGTGCCACAGCCAGCGCGGGCGCGCAGCGTCCGGTCGGGATCTTCGACGGGCAGGCCGACATCGGTCGCGCGGCGGGCGGCGCGGCGTCATACGGCACGCAGCGTCAGGCGTACGTGATCGCGGGCTCGGGGCAGAATATGTGGGGCGACCAGGATGACTTCCATTTCGTCTGGAAGCGGATGACCGGCAACTTCATCCTCTCGACCCGCGCGCGGTTCATCGGGAAAGGCGGTGACCCCCATCGAAAGATGGGATGGACGATCCGGCCGACACTCGAGTCGAACGCCCCGCACGTCACGGCGGCGCTGCACGGGAGCGGGCTGGCGTCGGTTCAGTTCCGTCGCACCGCGGGCGGAGCGACCGAGGAGGAGAAGTCGAGCGACAGCCTGCCTGACGCTGACGCGGTAATCCAGCTCGAGCGGCGCGATGGCGCGTACTTCATGTCGGTCGCACGGTTCGGGGACACGCTCGTCACGCAGCAACTGGCGGGCGTGACGCTTCCCGATACGGTGTACGTCGGCCTCTTCGTCTGTGCGCACAACGCGCGCGCGGTGGAGCGCGCCGTCTTCAGCAACGTTCGCATCACCAGGCCTGCCGGTCCCGACGTCGTCGCCTACCAGAAATACCTCGGCAGCCATCTCGAGATTCTCGACGTCGCGAGCGGGAACGCGACGATCGTGCACCAGTACCGCGGATCGTTCCAGGCGCCCAACTGGACACATGACGGGAAGGCGCTGATCTATGCGCAGGAAGGGAAGCTCATTCGCTTCGATCTCGCTGCGCGTTCGCCGAAGGCGATCAACACCGGATTTGCGACACGGAACAACAACGATCATGTGCTGT
>JANMAM010000063.1:0-2225 GCA_031359795.1 Gemmatimonadaceae bacterium | reverse complement strand
GCGGTGAAGGTAGACCCCCGCGCTCGCGGCCGCGGTCACGCCGATCATGAAGTTGCTGGTCGTGGTCGAGACCTTGAACGGCAGCTTCATCGTCCGATCCATCGCGATGACCTTGATCACCCCTGACCCGATGCCGAGCAGGGCTGAGAGAATTCCCGCACCGAACATGAGGGAAAATCCTGCCGGTACGCCCTGGACCGTGTAGGGCTGCCTCCCCTGCGGCGCCGGATACGACGAATTGAGCCGCAACTTCGTCGCCCACGGATGCGGAGGCTCGGTCGTTGCGTGCTCGACCCGAGTCTGAAACGACCGGAACGCGGTGTAGAGCAGCACGATTCCAAACAGCACCGCAAGCGCGCTTGTCGGGATGACCCCGGCGAGCGCCGCACCAACGAGGGCTCCGATAGTCGTCGCAACCTCGAGAAATATCCCGACGCGAACGTTGGTCCAACCCTCCCGAACGTACGCCGCCGCCGCCCCCGACGACGTGGCGATCACCGAGACGAGGGACGCCCCGATCGCATAGCGAATGTCGACGTGGAACAGCAGCGTCAACATCGGCACGACAATGATCCCTCCCCCGAGGCCGGTGAGTGCACCGAGGAGTCCGGCACAGAAGGAGCCCAAGGCTATGAGCAGTGCAAACAGGTCGAGTGTCACGCGCGGAAGGTACACACTGGGCGGGAAGCGCGGGGAGAACTGCGGCGGCAGGAGGACGGCGGAACCGCGCCGCAGAGACGCAGAGGCGCCGAGTACGCGCAGAGACCTGCAAACCGCGGCACCGAGGCATCCGGATGATGCGATCGCACGAGCCGGATTTTTTTCAGCCCCGCCGCGATGGACTCCCCCGCTTCCCCCAAAGCAGTTCACCCCCGCCGCGAAAGTTCAACCGCTGAGGCAGTGCTCTGCGAGTACTCTGCGACTCTGCGCCTCTGCGGCGCGGTTAAGTATTAAAGAAGTTGGATAGTTCTCCCCCGCCTCTCACGCCCGTAGTCTTCCAGTCGATGCACACCACCGCTCATCGCACGCCATGACGTCGGTCCACCCCGGCACCAACAGCTCCGTCGACGTCTCGACGATCTTCGTCGGCGAGGGCGAGATGGCGCGGCTTTGTCGGGACCTCGACTGGTCCGAGACCGCGCTCGGTCCGGTAGCCGGATGGTCGCAGAGCCTGCGCACGACGGTGAGCACGGTGCTCATGTCGCGCCATCCGATGTTTCTCTGGTGGGGACCCGAGCTCGTCCAGTTCTATAATGATGCGTATCGGCCGAGCCTCGGCTCGGCTGGTCGGCACCCACGTGCGCTCGGCATGCGGGGCGCCGCGTTCTGGACCGACATCTGGGACGCGATCGGCCCGCAGATCGATGCCGTCATGGGAGGCCGCGGCGCGACGTGGCATGAAGACCAGCATCTTCCGATCGAGCGCAATGGGCGGCTCGAGGACGTGTGGTGGACGTACAGCTACAGCCCGGTGCGCGACGACGACGGCACCGTTGCCGGAACGCTGGTCGTCTGCCAGGAGACGACGCAGCGGATGCTGAGCGAGCGGAGAATGAAAGCGCTCCTCGGCGAGTTGAAGGTCGAGCAGACTCGGCTCGCCGACGTCTTCCGGCTCGCACCCTCGTTCCTCGCCGTGCTCTCCGGGCCGACGTACGTGTTCGAGCTTGTGAACGACGCCTACTATCAGCTCGTCGGTCATCGCGACATTGTCGGAAAGGCGCTGCTCGACGCGCTGCCCGAGATTCGCGGGCAGGGCTTCGTCGAGATCCTCGACAGGGCGATCGAGACCGGTGAGCCTTTCATCGGACGCGCGTTTCCCGTCATGCTCGCCCGCACTCCCGGCGCTGCTCCGGAGCAGCGCTACGTCGATCTCATCTACCAGCCGATCGCCGGTACCAACCCGACCGAAGCGCGGATCGTGGCGCACGGCACCGACGTCACCGAAGCGGTGGTCGCGCGGCAGGATGTCGAGCGTCTGCTCGCCGAGAGCGAGCGGGCGCGCTCCGATGCCGAAGCGGCGCGCACCGAAGCCGAGTCGGCGAACCGCGCGAAGAGCGAGTTTCTCGCGGTGATGTCACACGAGTTGCGCACGCCGCTCAACGCGATCGGCGGCTACGTCGAGCTGCTCGACATGGGGATTCGCGGCCCCGTCACGCCACAGCAGCGGGACGACCTGCATCGCATCCAGACCAGCCAGCGACACCTGCTCGGCCTGATCAACGAGG
>JANMAM010000009.1:0-12621 GCA_031359795.1 Gemmatimonadaceae bacterium | reverse complement strand
TTGATCTCGTCGGCGAGGATGATGTTCGCGAAGATCGGCCCCTTCTTGATGTTGAACTGGCCGGTCGATTGATCGTAGACCTGCGTGCCGAGCACGTCGGCGGGGAGGAGATCGGGGGTGAACTGGATGCGCTGGAAGCTCGTCGCGATCGTCTCGGCGAGGGTGCGCACCGTCAGTGTCTTCGCGAGCCCGGGGACACCCTCGAGCAACACGTGACCGCCGGTGAGCATGCTGATGAGCAGACGCTCGACCATGTATTCCTGGCCGACGACACGCTTGCCGACTTCACGCAGCACCGCTTGCACGAGCGCGGTATCCGCCCCGGGCGCGACCTGTGTTGACACGATGAATCCTGGTTGGAGTACAACAACGGCTGCC
Organism: Gemmatimonadaceae bacterium; assembly: GCA_031359795.1. Classification (GTDB taxonomy): domain Bacteria; phylum Gemmatimonadota; class Gemmatimonadetes; order Gemmatimonadales; family Gemmatimonadaceae; genus JABFXC01. The sequence continues at coordinate 12,243 of JANMAM010000009.1, read as the reverse complement.
GCCGCGCGGACTGGTTCAGCGTTCCCGACGATTCAAGATCGGGGCCGGGGCGAAGGCCGTCCAGCGCCTGCGCTCTTTACAATTGCGTCGACGACCTTGCGCTCGCGCGAGAGCATGGGCCGCGTTTCGCCGCTCGGAAGATCGGCCAGCTCGACGGGACCGAACTTCGTGCGGAGGAGGCCGAGCACCTCGAGCCCGAGCGCCTCGCAGAGGCGGCGAATCTCGTGCGTCTTCCCTTCGCGGATGGTCATCGCGAGCTCCCACACCCCGCGCCGCAGGTTCCGCACGGTGATCGCCGTCGGCTTCACGAGGCCGTCATCGAGACGTACACCGCGTTCCGCGAGACGTGCCCCTGTCTCGGCGTCGCCGCGCACCGTCGCGATGTAGCGCCTTTCCACTTCGCGGCTCGGATGGGTCAGCGCATGCGCGGCGTCGCCATCGGTGGTGAGGAGCAACACACCTTCGGTCATGAAGTCGAGGCGCCCGACATACACCAGCCCCGGCACGTCGCGCACGAGATCGAAGACCGTGCGACGCCCCGTCCCGTCGGGCCGGGAGGTGAGCACACCGGCCGGCTTGTTGAGCACGTACCAGACGTGCTGCTCGCGCGGCGCGGCGATCGGCTGGCCATCGACGAGAATCGTATCGACGGCTGGATCGACGCTCTGGCCGGTCTTGGCGACCGTGCCATTGATCGTGACGCGACCGGCCGCGACCAGTTCCTCAGCGCCGCGCCGTGAGGCGACTCCGGCCCGCGCCAGCGCCCGCTGAATGCGCATCGACTCGTCGCTCACGCGGCTCCGGATGTGACCGGGGTGGGTGACGGAGCGGCCGGCGGAGGCGCAGCCGCTCGCAAGGCGACCGCCAACTCGTCGGCGCGTGGGAGCTCATCAAGATGACGCAGCGCGAACTGCTCGAGGAAGGCGGGCGTCGTGCCGTAGTGCAGCGGGCGCCCGAGCCCTTCGCCGCGTCCGACGACGTCGATCAATCCCCGCTCGTGCAGCGACTTGAGGACGCCACCGACCGCGACGCCGCGGATCTCCTCGATCTCGGCGCGACCGATCGGCTGGCGATAGGCGATGATCGCGAGCGACTCGAGCGCGGCCGCGGACAGTCGCTGCGGGCGCGCGGCGAGCTGTGCCCGCTCGATCGCTTCCGTGTACTCGGCGCGGGTCAGGATCTGCCAACCCTCGCCGATCTCGACGAGTTCAACGCCGTGGCCTTCCTGGTCATAGTGCTCGCGCACTTCGTCGAGGGCCGCGCGGAGCGCCGCCGGCGACGATTCCGGATCGAGCGCGGCTAGCTCGTCGAAGGGAATCGGGCGTGCGCTCGCAAAGAGCGCGGCTTCAAGCAGCTTCGCCAGCGACGTCACGGACTATGTCCACGGATGCAAAGGGTTTTTCCTGAAAGACCCGGAGCTCGCCAAGCCGTGCCATCTCGAGAATCCCGAGCAGGGTCGAGAGCACTTGCCAAGGCTCCGCGTCAGCGGCGACGAGGTCTCCCCAGCGTGCGCGTTGACGCAGCGCGAGGACGGCGCGAATGATGGTGATTGCACCCGGCACGTCGAGCGGACGCGAGACGACCTCGTGCATCGCCGGCTGCCTGACGGCGCGGAGGATGCGGTCGACGGCGCCGAGCAACTCGGGGAGCGACAGTGAGAGCGCGCCGGGCGCCGGCGGCGCGATGGACCCTTGCACATACGAGCGCGCGAACTGATTGCGGCGCATCTCGCCGCGGCGCTCGAGCAGGTCGACGACTTCGCGCATCTGCTGGTACTCGAGCAGCCGCCTGACGAGCTCCGCGCGCGGATCATCCCACTGGTCCTCGCCGTCCCCGCGCGGCAGCAGCATCTGCGCCTTGATGCGGAGCAGGCGCGCGGCCATCTCGAGATACTCAGCCGCGTCGTTCAGCTCGAGCGTTCCAATGCGCGCGAGGAACTGTTCGCAGATGCGCGCGATCGGAATGTCGTAGATGTCGACCTGTTCTTCGCGGATGAGCGCGAGCAGCAGGTCGAGCGGGCCCGAGAAGGTGCCGGCGTCGACGAGAAACGCGGGCATCGCGGACTCGCCGTCGCCGTGGAACGAGCGGATCGTGGCGGCGGTCGAGGGGGCGTCCGCGAGCTCGCGATGGCTCACTGTCCGAGCGTCCCCCACGGGGCAAGGACGTGGGGAAAGAGCGTGCTCGTGACGCGCGTGAGGTGAAACGCCCAGCTCATGAGCACCTGCGCCGGGTAGAGCCACCAGCCGAGGATCGGGGTGCGGAGCAGGAACAGGAGGATGATGATCCCGAAGAAACCAATCCGCTGGTAGCCTAACGCCCACGCCGGCGGCAGCAGATACTTCATCACGTGCGATCCGTCGAGTGGCGGGACGGGCAGCAGGTTGAACGCAGCCAGTCCGAGGTTGACGACGATGCCCCATCCCATCATCGCCTGGAACAGCGCCTGTGTCTCGGCGGTGGATGGCGAGAGCGGGATGAACCCGATGAGCAGGATGAGCACCGTGCAGATCAGGGCGAGTGCGAGATTGGTGACGATCCCGGCGAGCGAGACGATGATGTCGCCCTGCTTGAAGCGCCGGTACTTCCGCGGATTTACCGGGACCGGCTTCGCGCCCCCGAGGATCGGGGCGTGAGCGAGGAACATCAGCAGCGGAAACAGGATCGTCATGAACGGATCGATGTGCTTGAGCGGATTGAAGGTCAGCCGGCCGAGCATCAGCGCGGTATCGTCGCCCTGTTTGAGCGCGGCGTATCCGTGAGCGACCTCGTGTGCGACGACCGAGAACAGCAGCACCGGCAGCACGAGGATGAATGTCTGAAAAGCCTGGCTGTCCAACGGCGGCGGTGTGAGGGGTCGGTGGGGAGCGCGCGCCGGGCGGGTGCCGGTGCCGGGCGGCCTGGAGAGCGGTCGTGCGCCCGGGTGCCGCGAAGTGCGCGAAAGCTAGCCCTCGCCGTAGAGGGTGTAAAGCCATGCGCCAGCTTGACATCGCCCGGTGGCGCGGACATATTTCGAGCTTGCTTGGGGCGCGCCACATGCTTTCCCGGGCCCGTCCACCATCAGAACAATCTGGAGATATCGTGCCGAACATTCGCTCCGCGAAGAAGGATATGCGGAAGTCACGCGCCGCGGCGGTCCGCAATCGCGGCCAGCGGTCCGCGCTCCGTACCGCCCTCAAGAAGTCGCTTGCTCCGTCGGCGACCGCAGAGGAAAAGCTGGGCGCGGTGAGCCTGCTCGATCGCGCCGCCCGGAAGGGACTGATTCACGCGCACAAGGCCGCAAGACACAAGTCGCAGATCGCGCGCAACGCGTAACGATCCAGCACGGCGTGAAAGCAAAAGGGCCCGAGTCTGAAGACTCGGGCCCTTTTGCCGTTAGGCGCCTCTCTCATCCCCGCCCTTCACGCCGTCCGCCGACCCGCCCTCGCCCGCGGAAGCGGGCGCCCTCGCCTGTCGCCCATCGCAGTGTCGTGGCTCGAACGGCCCGGGCGAACCTCACATGCCGGCCAGCTCCGCCCCACACCGCTCACAGTACCACTCCGTCGGAAAATTCATCGCGTCGCATTCGCCGCAGCGGAGCGTCTTGGTCTGCTCCTGCGGGACGTCGCGAAGGAAGGCCGGGACGGCGTCGGACATGTCGCGCTCGGGGACGGCCTTCGACGGCTCTTCCGACCCGTTGTTGGTCGCGCTCCCCGACTCGCTGCCTGAGAACGTCGGCTCCGGCGCGGGGATCAGCCCAGCGTTAGGCGACGCGCCGTTCGTTCCCGGCGCCGGCGCGTGTCCCGCGTCGGACACGTGGCCGGCACCCCTGGCCGGGGTCGCCGCTCGGGGCACGGCGGCACTGCTCCGGACCGGGGCCGACGCGGACGGGGTGCCGGGGCGGCTGCCCGCTGGCGACTTTCCGGCCGCGGCCGAACCGGCGCGACCGCCCTCCGTGACCGACTTGAGAAACTCGAGCTCATCGAACGATCCGGAGCGGGGCGGCGCGGTGCGCTCGCCTCCCTTTTCCCCGCGGCGCGACTCGCCCGCGGAACTCGCGGCGTCTCCGCCAGCTGGACCGCGGCCGGTCATCGACAGGAGCTGCTGCAGCCGGGCGATTTCTCCGGTGACCGTCACACGTTCGCTCGTCAGCTTCGCGATCCGCTCGTCGCTCTCGCGTTCGATCGCGCTCCACTGCGCGGCCGTGACCTCGCCGACGTGGGACCGGAGCTCGGCTTCGTAGCGCTCGTCGCGGATCGCGGTCTCCTCGCTCTGCATCCGCGCGAGACGCTCGGTGAGGGCGGCGGCGGTCGCCTGGACTTCCGCGGTTCGGCCGGCGAGCTGCTGCATCACCTCGCGCAGGCGCGCCTCATAGTCGCCCCGAACGCGCTCGAAGACGTGCGGCGGCGTAATGGATCTGCGGCTCTCGAGCTGCGCGATCCAGTCGTCATAGCGCTGGCGCTCGAGCATCAGCGCCGCGACTGCGTCCATCGGGTTTCCAGCAGGATTCGTCATTGCTTCTCTCTCCGGCTGTCCGTCGTCGAACAGCCAGGATATGGTCCGCCCAGCCCGGCACGTTGCCGCGCCGCCATCAGATCTGCGACCTGTTCGCCCGTCAGGCCGTTCACCCGGCCCACCTGCCGCGCTGCGAGGATGATCCTCGCCGCGTGCTCGAGGCTTTCCATCCGTTGGTGTGCCAGCAAGAGCGACGGTCCAACCGTCGTCGCCCCGTGATTCGCCAGCAGAAACGCGTCGTGCGTCGCGACGTACGGCTCGAAGCTGTCGGCCAGCCCCTCGCTCCCGGGCGTCGCGTATGCCAGGAGCGGTACCTGCCCGACCTGGAAAACAACTTCGGGCAAGATGCAATCCATGAACCCTTCGCCCGCAACCGCGAATGCCGTCGCGGTCGGCGGATGCGCATGTACGACCGCCTGCACATCGGGACGCCGTTCGTAGATGCGCAGGTGCATCAGCACCTCCGATGACGCACGCGGGCCGCCGCTCCGCGCCACCCGCGATCCACGCGGCAACGCGGCCTCGCCGAGACGCATCTCGACCAGGTCGTTTGGCCCGACGTCCACCTTCGACATCCCTGCAGGAGTGACGAGTACGCGGCCCCCGGGCAACCGGACTGAGACGTTCCCATCCTGCCCGGCGATCAACCCCCGATCGTACAACCGGCGGCAGACCGTAACGATCGCTCGGCGGATCGCGATGCTCACATCAGGCTCGCACTGCGGCGCTACGCGTTCAGGCGGTGGATCACCCGGCCGCCGACGATCGTCGCGTGGACCCTGCCCGTCAGTGTGCGCCCGGCGTACGGGGTGTTCCGCCCCTTCGAACGGAACGCGGCCGGGTCGACGGTCCACGCCGCGGTCGGGTCGAACACGGTAACGTCAGCCTCGGCGCCGCTCCGGAGTGTGCCCCCGGGCAGGTGGAAGACCCGGGCCGGCATCGTCGACATGCGGGTGATCAGCGTCGCGACGTCGATGATTCCGCTCGCGACCAGCCAGGTGATGTTCACGGCCAGCGCGGTCTCGAGGCCGACGATGCCGTTAGGCGCGTCGGCGAACTCGCGCTCCTTCGCGTCGTAGTGGTGCGGCGCGTGATCCGTCGCGATGACGTCGATCGTGCCGTCCTTCACCGCGTCCTGCAGGGCGGCGACGTCGTCCGCGGTGCGCAGCGGCGGATTCATCTTCGCGTTGGTGTTGTACCCCTCGACCTCCTTCTCGGTGAGCGAGAGATGGTGCGGGCAGACCTCGGCGGTGACGTTGACCTTCCGGTCCTTCCCCCAGCGAATGAGCTCGACCGAGCCGCGCGTGCTCATGTGGCAGAGGTGGACGTGCCCGCCGGTGCGCCGCGCGAGGAGGATGTCGCGGATCGCCATGATCTCCTCGGCCTCGCTCGGGATTCCCTTGAGGCCGAGGCGTGCGCTGACGACGCCTTCGTTCATCGCGCCGCCGTGAGCGAGTGTCGGCTCCTCACAATGGTCGGCAACCGGGATCCCGAATGTTCGCGCGTACTCGAGCGCGCTCCGCATCAGCTGCGCGCTGACGACTGGCTTTCCGTCGTCGCTGACCGCAACCGCGCCAGCGCCGACCATCTCACCGAATTCGGCGAGCGCTTCGCCCTTCTGCGCAACCGAGATCGCGCCAATCGGGTAGACGCGCGCCGCGTTCGCGCGCTGCGCCTGCCTGACGATGAATCCGACCGCGGCCTGGTTGTCGGTCACCGGTTCGGTGTTCGGCATCGCGCAGACGGCGGTGAAGCCGCCGGCTGCCGCGGCGCGCGCGCCACTCGCGATCGTCTCGACGTCCTCGCGCCCAGGCTCGCGGAGGTGGCAATGCACGTCGATGAATCCGGGGGCGACGACCAATCCGCCGCAGTCGATGATCTCCGCACCGTCAGGCGCGCCGTCGTTGCGGCCGATGCCGGTGATCCGGCCGTCCTCGATGACGATGTCGGCGACTTCATCCCGGTTCTGGCCCGGGTCGACGACGCGCCCGCCGCGGAGCACCAGTGGCCGCGTCATCGGTCGCCACCCTTCGCTGCTTCGGCGAGATGCGCCTGGCCGCCGGAGAGCAGGTAGAGCACCGCCATGCGAACCGCCACGCCGTTGGTCACCTGGTTGAGGATCACGCTGTGGGGCCCATCGGCGACATCGCTGTCGATCTCGACGCCGCGGTTCATCGGACCGGGATGGAGAATGAGAACATCCCTGGGCGCGCGCTCGAGTCGCTCGCGCGTGACGCCGAAGACACGGTTGTACTCGCGAAGCGACGGAATGTAGCCGGCCGTCATCCGCTCGAGCTGCAGCCTGAGGATGTTGAGGGCATCGGCCCACTGGATCGCGTCCTCGATCCGGTCGAACACCGTCACGCCGAGCTGATCGATCGCGTTAGGCATGAGCGATCGCGGCCCGCAGACCGCGACATCGGCGCCGAGCTTCTTCAGGCCATGGATGTTCGATCGCGCGACGCGCGAGTGCAGGACGTCGCCGCAGATGCAGACCTTGAGGCCTTTCAGGGTCTTGAAGTGATCGCGCAGCGTCAGCAGGTCGAGCAGCCCCTGGGTCGGGTGCTCGTGCGTTCCGTCGCCGGCGTTGATGACGTTGCTCTCGATCCGATCGGCAAGGAACTTCGCGGCACCCGATGCGCCGTGACGGATCACGACCATGTCGATCCGCATCGCCTCGAGGTTCCGCGCCGTGTCGACGAGCGTCTCGCCCTTGCTGACGCTCGAGCCGGATGCAGCCACGTTCACGGTATCGGCCGACAGTCTCTTCTCGGCGAACTCGAAGGAGATCCGGGTCCGCGTCGACGCTTCGAAGAACAGGTTGACGATCGTCGCACCGCGCAGCGTCGGGACTTTCTTGATCGCGCGCTCGCTGATCTCCTTGAACGGCTCGGCGGTATCGAGCACGAGGTTGATCTGGTCCGCTGTCAATGGCTCGAGCGCGAGGAGGTCCTTGCCGAGCGGACCGCTCACGCAGCGGCCTCGCGTGCGGCCTGGATCACCGCGTCGCGACCATCGAGCTCGGAGACGAGGACGTCGATGCGCTCACCCGCCGCGACGTCGACTTTCTTGCCGACAACGTCGGGCTGGATCGGAAGCTCTCGACCACCGCGATCGATGAGCACTGCGAGCGAGATGCGCGCCGGGCGCCCGAAGTCCGCCAGCTCGTCGAGCGCCGCGCGAATCGTACGGCCGGTGTAGAGGACGTCGTCGACGATGACCAGCCGCTTGCCGTTGATGTCGGCCGTCAGGTCGGTCGGTCCCACCACCGGGCGCGGACCGACGGTCTGCAGATCGTCGCGGTAGAGGGTGATGTCGAGCGATCCGGAAGGAATGGTGACGCCTTCGCTCTCGCCGATGATCGCCACGATCCGCCGAGCGAGCTGCACGCCGCGGCGCTGGATGCCGACGATGACGAGGTTGTCGGTGCCCGCATTCAGCTCGACGATCTCGTCAGCCATGCGCTTGAGGGTACGTTCGACCGCGCGCGCGTCGAGCACCGAGGTGGGTTCCTTGTGGGCCATGGCGAGGGAATATGCCGTCGCCGGAGTGGAAAGAGAAGCGCGAAGACCATAGTTTGGCCCTCCTGCTCATCGTGCGAGGTCGCTCGTGAAGGCCATCATCTCCGTCGCGGCCATTGCGCTGGGCGCGTGCCACACTTCGACTCCCTTCCTCACGCCAGTGTCCGAGCTCGCCCAGGCAGTCGATTCCGCGATGACTGCGTACGCGGCCCCCAGCGCGCCCGGGGCGAGCGTGCTGGTCGTGCACGACGGCGCGACGGTGCTCGCGCGCTCGTACGGCCTCGCCGACGTCGATGCACGGGTCGTCGCGACGCCGCAGACGAACTTCCGGCTTGCATCGCTGACGAAACAGTTCACCGCGACCGCGATCATGCTGCTGAAGGAGCAGGGTCGCCTGCGCTACGACGACCCGATCACGAAATACCTGCCGCAGCTCCCGCCGACCGCCAGCGGCGTCACGATCCGGATGCTGCTCACACACACGTCTGGTCTCCCGGCGTACGAGGATTTCGTGCCCGATAGCCAGACGACGCAGGTGCACGATGCCGACGTGCCCGCGCTGCTGTCGCGCGCCGACAGCACGTATTTCCCTCCCGGTTCGGCCTACCGCTACAGCAACACCGGCTACGCGCTGCTTGCGCTGATCGTCGAGCACGTGTCGGGACAGTCGTTCGCGACATTTCTGGAACAGCGCATCTTTGCGCCGCTGGGGATGTCGGCGACGGTCGCGTACGAGCGCGGGATCTCGACCGTGCCCAATCGTGCGCTCGGCTACACGCTGGACGGCGGCGCCATTCGCGAAACGGACCAGAGCTCGACCAGCGCCGTGCTCGGCGACGGTGGCGTGTACAGCTCGATCGACGATCTGGCGAGATGGAACGCCGCGCTCGACGCCCACACGCTGGTGAGTGAGAGCGACCAGCAGGAAGCGTGGACCTCGGCGGTGACGACGCGCGGTGCGCGAGTCGGCTACGGATTCGGGTGGTTCGTGGACGGCGCGAGCGACGGCCCGCGACTCCGCCACCATGGCGAGACGAGCGGGTTCACCAATGCGATCCTCAAGATACCGGCGCGCCGCCTAACGGTGATCATACTGACGAACCGCGCCGGCGGCGCGCCGTGGGACATCGCGACACGGATCGCCGCGCTCCCTGCCCTGCGTTAGCGCTCAGCCGCGCGCGTGCCGCGATTAGAGTTTGCTCATCATGCGCACGCGTTTTACCGTGCCCGCATGTCTCAGCAATCAACGACGCCGACGCCGACGCCGCGCCGATTCGACGACAAGCAAGGCCGCTGGTGGACGGTGGCCTGGCGTGACAAGGACGCGACCCACCCGGCTGCGGGCTATCTCTTCACGGCGATCGACGCCGACGATGAATTGTTTCTCGAGGCCGCCCCGGGTGCCGGGCCGGACAAGCTCGCGCGGATGAGCCTCGGCGACGTCCGCCAGATCCATTCGGTCGCGCGCTCAGGGCTCGTCTGACGGCAGCCCCAGTCGCCACTCGCGACGCCGAAAGAATTCCAGCAGGGCGTGTAAGCAACTCGCCCCGTTCGATCATCCAATCGGTTGAGCAGCACTTCGTCTCGACCATTGGAGGATCCATGTCCCGTCGTTCGCTCTTTCCCGTTTTCGCGATCGCGCTCGTCGCCGCGACCGCCGCTTTCACGACCGCGGCTCCGTTGAAATGGCCGCCCTGGGTCTCGGTCGAATCGCCGGTCAACCCCTTCGATCCCGGCGCGCGCGGTGCACTGATGCTCGTCCACGTGAGCTTCCGCGAAGGACAGGCGAAGCTCTCCGATCTGCAGGGGACCGCCGAGGGGATCGTCGGCGGCGCGCGGAAGACCATCGCGCTTCGGTTCACCGATACCGGCCGGCCGAACACCTTCGCGCTCCGGCGCCAGTGGCCCATCGAAGGCACGTGGCTCGTTCGGCTCGCGGTCCAGCACACGACGGCGATCGTGACGCTCGACCAGGCCGGAAACGTGCTGGCGGTTCGGGTGCCGACGCAGCGCCACGGCGACGACGTGCTCCCTCGCCTCGTTGCGCCCCGCGAGATTGATTCCGCTCTTGCGATCGCGGCGCGTCGGTAACGCAGCATCTCGGCAGGAGAATGACGGCTCTCGTGCGAGCGGAAGGGACGGTGTCGGCGGACGGCGTCGGTTCGATCGACGACGTCGTTCGCCGCGCCCAGCAAGGCGACGTCGACGCGTTCGGTACGCTCTACCGGGCGCACGCCGCGGCGGTGTTCACACTCTGCCGCCGGATGGTCGGCGACGACACGGAGGCGCGGGAGCTGTTGCAGGATGTGTTCGTCCGCGCGTGGGAGCGGCTGACCACCTTTCGCGGCGAGAGCTCGCTGGGCACCTGGCTTCACCGGCTCGGCGCGAATGTCGTCCTCGAACGCCTGCGCGCGAGCAAGCGCGACGCCGAGCGGATGGTCGACGGTGATGATGACAGTTATGGCTCTCGCTCGAATGCCGGACAGATCGAGGCGCGTCTCGACCTCGACGCGGCGCTGCTCCGCCTCCCTAACGGCGCGCGGGTCGTGTTCGTCCTGCACGACATCGAAGGCTATTCGCACGACGAGATCGCCCGGATGACGGGCATCGCTGCTGGAACGGCGCGCGCGCAGCTCTGGCGGGCGCGCCGCGCACTCATGAAAATCCTCGACGCATGACAGAACCATCCGCGCACCTCACCGAGGACGAGCGGCAGACGCTTGGCGACCGTTCGATCGATCCCGAGCGATCGGCTGCGCTAATCGCGCACCTCGGCAGTTGTGCCGATTGCGCGGATGACGTTGCCCGAATCAGGATGCTGATGACACGAGCCCGTGAAGCGACCGTTCACCCCGAGGGCCTCGACGAGCTGTGGCCGGCGATCCGCTTGCGCATCGAGGCACGCAAGGTCGTCGCGCTCGCTCCGACCGCGGCAGAGCCGGCACCCCGGCGTCGCGCACTCCGGCGCGTCCGCGTCTGGACCGGCCTGCTCGGAGCCGCCGCGGCCGCGGCGGCAGTGACCGTCGTCCTCGTACGTGGCGACGGCAGCGTCGTGCCCGACGTTGCCGTCCCGGGCCAGGGTAATACGACGCGCTCGTTCGTGACGCAGGTGGATTCGGCGCAATGGTACGAGGCCGAGGCACAAACCCTCCTCGACCGGCTCGAGCTGCAGCGCGCGGTGCTCCGCCCCGAAGCGGCCCGCGCGCTCGAGCGCGACCTCCGGTCGATCGACGTCGCGATCATCGAGCTCAAGGACGCGATCGCGCGCGACCCCGGCAACCCGGCGCTTCGCCAGCTGCTTGCGTCGTCGTATCGCCAGAAGATCGATCTGCTGAAGCGGGCAAGCAATGCGAGTTGACCTCAGGTGCTGCGCACTGTCGCTCGCGATCGGCGCGGCGCCGCTTGCGGCGCAGGACGCGTCCGAGGGACCGGTACTCGGCGGGCACGCCCTCCGTCCGGGTGCGGCGCTCAAGATCTGGGTGGAGACCGGTCGCTTGCGGCTGGTCGCGTGGGATCGCGACTCGGTAGTGGTGCGCGGACATGTCGGGCGCGCGGAGGGCTTCTTCATCGGCGGAGACTCCACCGGCATGAAGTTCGGAGTCGAGAAGCGCGTCGGGAGCCGGGCGACCGGGCGCTCGGACATCGTGGCCTTCATCCCGCGCCGGAGCATGGTGTCGGTGAAGTCGGTGAGCGCGGCGGTTGATGCTGCGGGGATGTCGGGCTGGTTCTATTCCGTTTCCGGCCCGATTCACCTGAGCGGCCGCGCCACATTGATCGAAGCGGAATCGATGAACGGCAGCCTCGACCTCGACGTCACGACGCCCTGGTTGCGGGCACGCACCGGCGACGGCCATCTCCTCCTCCGCGGCGCCCCGGAGGACGTCGACGTCTCGACGATCAGCGGCACGCTCGACATCGCGGCCAGCACCGTTAGGCGCGGCCAGTTCGGGTCGGTGTCCGGCGACATTCATTACGCGGCATCGCCGCTGCCGGGCGGCATCGTCGAGTTCTCGAATCACAGCGGGAACGTCGAGCTGCTCCTGCCGCGAAGCGTCTCGGGCGACTTCGCGCTCACCAGCGTTGCCGGCTCGATCGACAATGGTTTCGGGCGCGCGCAGCCGATCGCAGCGGCTCCGCGCTCGTTGCGCGTGAGCCTCGGGCGTGGCGGATCGAAGGTCACCGTCCGGACTTTCCGGGGGGCGATTCGGCTGCGCGCGCGGTAGTGAGCGGT
>JANMAM010000192.1:0-1652 GCA_031359795.1 Gemmatimonadaceae bacterium | reverse complement strand
CCGACACTCCAGGGACAGTTCATCATCAAGAACTTCGTCCTCATCGCCGCCGCGATCGTCGTCGGCGCGACAGTCCGTGGTGGCAAGATCGTCGCCGACCCGGCCATCGCGCGGGTCGCGAAGCAGAAGGAAGAACGGAAGCTGGCCTGAGCGCGTCAGCTCGCGCCGAGGCGCCGAAGTGCGGCGCGGGCGGCATGCACTCCGCACAAGCCGTGGACGCCGCCCCCCGGAGGCGTTGACGAGGAGCAGAGATACACTCCCTTATCCGACGTCGCGTACGGAACGCGGCGAATCGTGGGCCGGAAGAACAGCTGGTCCAGCGTGTTCGCCCCACCGCTGATGTCGCCGCCAACGAGATTGGCGTTATGGTGATGGAGCTCGGCGGCTTTCACGACGTGCCGCGCTGATACGCAGTCGCGAAACCCCGGCGCGAACCGCTCGATCTGCGCTTCGATGCGCGCGGTCATGTCGACGTCCGAACCGTTGGGGACGTGGCAGTAGCCCCAGAGCGTATGCGCTCCAGCCGGCGCCCGCGTCGGGTCGAACAGGCTGGGCTGCGCCAGCAGGACAAACGGTCGTTCGGCATGTTCGCCCCGCCACGGTGCCGCTTCAGAAACGACCATCTCCTCCAGCGTGCCACCGAGATGAACGGTCCCGGCGCGCGCGCACTCGTTGTCGCGCCACGGTACGGGCTCGCTGAGCGCCCAGTCGATCTTGCAGACGCCGGGGCCGTAACGGTAGCGTCCGATCGCTCTCCGGTACCGGTCAGACAATCGATCACCGGTGATCGCAAGCAGCTGGCGCGGGGTGACGTCGAACAGAACCGTCCGCGCCGGTGGAATGTCGTTCAGCGAGCGTACCGGCGCGCTGGTCACGACCTCGCCGCCTAACGCTCGGAGGTGCGATGCCAGCGCGTCAGCGAGGCGTTGCGAGCCACCGGCAGCGATCGGCCACCCCACCCGGTGCCCGGCCGCCGCCAGCACGAGACCGAACGAGGCGGTGGCCCGTCGCGTCAGCGGCACCGTCGCGTGCGCCGACATCCCGGCGAGCAGCGCGCGAGCCTGTATCCCCGTGAAGCGACGCATCGCCAGCGCTTGCGCGGAGCGCAGCGCCACGAGGCCGAAGCGACCGAGCAGGATCGGATGTCGCGGGAAGTGGATCGGCGCCAGCGCGTCGGCGGCCAACTCGTCCCAACGTCTGACAAAGGGCTGTAGCAGCGCGTCCCAGGCGGCGGCATCGGCGCCGAGCGTGGCGCCGGTCTCTTCGATCGAGCGGCAGAGCAGTGCCGGCGAGCGGTCGTCGAATGGATGCGCCATCTGCACCGGCGGCTCGATCCAGCGGAGCCCCTGCTGATCGAGCGGCAGCGAGCGAAAGAACGGCGCGCCAACCGCCAGCGGATGCACCGCCGAGCAAACGTCATGGACGAACCCGGGCAACGTCAGCGCGGCCGAGCGCGCGCCGCCGCCGATGGCCGATTGCGCTTCGATGACGAGGACCGAGCGCCCGGCCTGGGCGAAGACGATCGCTGCCGCCAGACCGTTAGGCCCGGCGCCAACCACTATCGCGTCGTATTCCTCGCGTTCCCTCACGCTCGTGACGCTGCGCCCGGGAGCTGCCTAACAGATCCGCGGCAGCGGATCGCCGACCAGCAT
>JANMAM010000189.1:0-6774 GCA_031359795.1 Gemmatimonadaceae bacterium | reverse complement strand
TCCAGCTCGCTCAGCGTGCGGCCGTCACGCTTGTAGAGCCGGTCGAGGAGATGCCGCCGCGTGGGATCGGCGAGGGCCTTGAAGACGCGGTCGTCGTCAGACATGGATTCATAATAGGTGACTAAATGGTCACCTGTCAAGGCCGCGACGGACGGGCGCGGGTCGCGCGGTCTAGCCGCTGGCGCCAGTGCGCTGTAGACTCGTCAAACGGGCTGCGCATCCGTCCACCAGACGCCGCCCGAAGTGGGTCGTGAACTTCCGCCCACTACCATGAGTTTGGCGCTTCTGGCGACGCCCTGATTACAGGTGCACCCAGTGCCGACCGCTCGCCGCGAATTCGCTCGACGCAATCGACACTGATCGCTGGTCGATGATTCCGCTCGCTCCCTAAGCGAGCGTGCCGCTGCCGTTTCCCCCGAACGCAGGAGGCCCATGCCCGAGCATCATCATAACCACCACGGAGATCATTCACACGGAGCGCACGAGCCAGTCGCGCACGCGCCGCCGCCCGACGCGCTGGTCGCCTACAGCGCCGCGTGCGCCGCCGCGCTGCCTGACGAGAAGCATCGCGTCGTCGAGTACGACATCGAAGCGCGCGAGATGGATTGGGAGTTCATGCCTGGGCGCCGACGGTCCCTCACGTCACGCCGGTGGCGTGCGTCGAAGTTGCGGCCAACCGCCCGGTCTCGACATGAGACCGGGCGGTTCTGCATTCCTTGCGTCCATTCCGGAGTCGTGATCGCATCCCAGATCGCCGGTACAACCTGCGGATGAATGGGGAACGCGCGGAAGTGAGCAGTCTGCCGCATTCGATTCAGACGTTGGTGTTTTGACCGGAGGTCGGCATCGCAGGCAGGGCGTTAGGCAGCGCGCGGCGCCAGACCGACCCGCGCGACCAGCGCCTTGAACCGCGGTTGCCCGTGCAATCGGCGCAGTCTGGGATCGAGATGCAGCCACGACATCCCAAGCTCACGCGCGTCCAAGCCGCGCTCGAACCACCTATACGCGAGGTCGTCGTCACCGAGCCAGTGGTACGCGCACGCTATTTCGGTCGCCGACCCTTCGCGCTTCGTCGCGGCCTCCTCCGGCGCGACGAGGAGCCGGCGTGCCCCGTCAGCATCTCCGAGCGCGGCAAGCGTGCAGGCATGCGCCGCCGCCAGCTGATTGATCGGCCCAAGAGCCGCTGCCTGCTGAAACGTCGCGCGCGCCTCTGGCAGCTGCCCGGCTCCAAACAGCGCGAAGCCGAGCATCTGATGCAGCGAGCCGTTGCTCGGGGACCGGGCAAGCCCGCGGCGCAACACGTCGATCGCGCGGGTTTCCTCTCCGGCGAATATCAATGCCATCGCGAAATTATTGAGCATGAAATCGGACAATGGATCGAGCGTGTACGCGCGCTCCGCCGAGGTGATAGCCTCGCTGAATTGTTCGGCGACGAGGAGTGTCCAGCCGAGCAGTTCGTGAGCGTGGGTCATTCGAGGTGCCTGAGCCAACACCTCGCGAGTGATCGCCTCAGCTCGTGCGCGGTCCCAGTCGAACCAGAGCGCGATGAATCCGCGCCCGAGTCGCACCTCGGGCAAAGTCGGTTCGAGCCCGAGCGCGCGCTCGGCGGCGACGCGGGCACGTGGGTACGCGACGCGCGCCGGGATCATGTTCATGTTCGCGGAGAGGATGTTTCCGTGGCCGATCCAGGTATAGGCGAGCGCGAAGGTCGGGTCGAACTCCACTGCGCGTTCGAAGCAGGCGAGCGCCTCCCTTCCTTGATGCTGCTCGAAAAGGAAGCGCCCGCGCAGGTAGATGTCGTACGCTTCCGGCTTCACTGGGGGGCGTTCCCGCGGCGCTGGCTGTGGGCTGTCCGTAGTACGCGACGTCACCTCGCCCCCACCAGAGCCCGTGAGCCGCTGCTGCAGCGCGCCGGCTATCGCCTGCGCGATCTCGTCTTGCAGGGTGAAAACGTCAACCATGTCACGATCGAAACGGTCGCTCCACAGGTGGAGGCCGTCGGCTGCGCTGACGAGCTGCACGGAGATGCGGATCTTCGAGCCCATGCGCCTGACGCTTCCCTCGAGAATCGTCGCGACGCGCAACTGCTCGGCAACGCTACGAAGGTCGACTCGCTGCCCCTTGAAGACGAACGAAGACGTCCGAGCAGCGACCCGGATATCCGGGAGGTGCGCGAGCGCGTTGATCACCTCCTCGGTCATGCCGTCGGAGAAGTACTCGTCGTCGCCATTTCCCCCGATGTTTGCAAATGGCAGCACCGCGATCGACGACCTGGCTGCTTCGACGGAATGCGGCGCCGAGCGGGATGTCCGCGCCGCAACGAGGGCGAGGAGCAGCTCCTCAGCGGTGCCCACCCGGTCCTCGGGGTCGCGCGCCATCGCGCGCGCGACGAGCTGCTCGACTTCCGCCGGCAGCGCGGCGTCAGTGGTGCGAAGCGGCGCGGGCATCTCGCTGAATCGTTTCGCGATGATTGCCGCGATGCTCGGTCCGGTGAATGGCGGGCGGTCGGCGAGCATCTCGTAGAGCACACAGCCCAGGCTGTAGATGTCGGTTCGTCCGTCGAGATCGGGCTCGCCGGCCGCCTGTTCGGGACTCATGTAGGCCGGCGTGCCTAACGCTGTACCGAGTTGCGTGAGGCCGGGATCGTCGCTTGCCGGCTTCGCTGCCGAGATGGCCTTGGCGATCCCGAAGTCGGCAACCGTCGCGTGGCCGGACGAGAGCAGGATGTTCTCCGGCTTGATGTCGCGGTGGACGACGCCTGCACGATGCGCACAGACCAGCGCATCCGCGACTTCGGCGGCGATGTGGAGCGCGTCTTCGAGGGGAATGCGCCCGTCGCGGACCATCCGGTCGCGGAGTGTCTCGCCCTGCACGAACGGCATCGTGTAGTAGAGCACCCCCTCTGCCTCGCCGGCGGTGAGCAGCGGGACGATGTGCGGGTGCTGCAGGCGTGCGGCGAGCTGGATCTCCCGCTCGAATCGCTCGGCGTTGATTTTGCCCGCCAGCTCCGGGGGCAGGACCTTTACGACGACGTCGCGGCCAAAGCGGCATTCGTTGGCGAGAAAGACCCGGGACATCCCGCCGCCGCCCAGTTCGCGCCCGAGTATGTAGGCGCTACCGAGGGAACGCTGAAGGCGATCGCGGAGGTCGGGCACGTTGACGCCTCAATGCGCCAGTACGATCGGCAACAGCAGGGTTTCGTCGTCGCGGCCGGCAGCCGGATAGAATGACGTCCGGACTCGCAGCGCGTATCGGCCCGGCTCGGCCGCTGACGAATCGACGCGGACCTCGACGTCGAGCGTCTGACCGGCGCTGAGCGACACGCGGGCCCGCCGCGGTGCCTGCTGTGAGTGGGGCAGCTCCGCGCCATCGCTGGCGAGCGTTCGCCAGCTTTGCTCGAGACTGTCCACACGCACCAGGTCGACGGTGATCATCTCGCTCGCCGGGATGCTCACGATTCGAAGACGGTGCGGTGCATTTGCCGTGAGCATGAGCGGCTCGGGTGTGGTCTGTCCGTTGATCGCCATGCGAGCGAGGTTGTTCGGACCCTTCACGCCGATGATGACGAGATGATCGCGCGTCGTGTCGCGGCGCACGCCTGGCTCGAGCACGAGCAGTGCCCCATACAAACCCGATCCGAGCTGATCGCCGCTCTCATCGTGGGTGTGATAGATGAAGGTGCCAGCGCGCGGCGGCGTCATGCGCACCGCGAACGAGTCGCCCGGTGCGATCGCTGATCGCACGGTTGTGCCGATGCCGCTCCAGCCGCTGACACCGTCGTAATAGCTCTCGATCTCCATGCCGTGCCAGTGCACGGCGAGCGGAGTGCCGATGTGATTGACGACGGTGATCCGTGACGGCTGGCCGCGGTACAGGGTGATCGGCGCGCCCGGGAATCGCATCGAGTCTGCTGCCGGCGCTGCACTTCCCTCCTGCAGAAGGAAGGCGTAGCCGGGCGCGGCGCCGAACGTCGCGGGCTTCGTGTTCGCCACCAGGCGCAGTGCGCGCTCGTTCCGCTCAGCCGGACCTGCGCCACTCGCGCGCGCGCGTGCAACTGCAGCCCCTTTGCCGGCGCGCGGGCTCACGTTGATGCCCATTACCAGCCCGGCCATGTGCTCTTCGGCGTGGTTCCGCATCAACGCCGGCACGACGTGCGCGTCGTGCGAATCATGCGCATCGCCGCGGGTCGTCGCATCACGCGGAAATCCAATGCGCTGCACACTGTTGATGTGCCGGATGAGGTGGCAATGCACGAGCCAGTTTCCCGGACGTTCGGGAATCCACGTCATCGACATCGTTGAAAACTCGTTCATCAACTCCGTCACCGCGGCCCGCCGCTGCCCCGAGGTGTAGAGCGTATCGAGCCGGTTGTCGCCGCGAGCGGTGACGTGAAAATAGAACCCGTGCAGGTGCATCGGATGCCACGCGAACATCGGGTTGAGGACGCGCCACCGCACCGTGTCGCCGGCCGTGTAATGGAGACGCTCGGTGTACGGCCAGCTCGCACCATTCACCATCATCTTCCATGTGCCGAGTGTGTCGATGCCCGCATATTTGCCGTCGAACCAGCGCGTGAGCATCAGCACGCGTTCGTTCGGTGACGGCGCCTCTCCTGCCGCGTCGACGATCAGCGCACCGATGAACGGGCCTTCGGCGGCATCTCCGCCGGCGAGCTTGTCGAAGGACGGGTAGAGCTTGGCGCCCGGCACGCGGGTGCGGCCCCAGTAGTAGTATGTCCCGGGCGACGTCGCGCGAAATTCGATGGCCCGGCTCGCGTTAGGCGCGAGCGCCGTCGAATCGGGGATTGCGCCGGCGGGGTGATCCTGCAGGCCAAAGACGACGAGCGGAACAGCGGTCGTGTTGCGAAGCGTCGCACGAATCAGCGTCCCCGCCGGCACGCGCAGCATCACACCCGGCACTCGGCCTGGCTTGCCACGTTCGGCGAAGGTGTACGCTGGCAGCGTCGGACCGTCAGGCCCTTCCGGCTGCCAGTTCACCAACTGGGCATCGAGCGCGACATCGAGGGTGTCGCCGGTTCGGCGGCCCGCTGCCGTGCGATAGTCTTCCAGTGCCGCGATCGGTGGCTGCTCCGGCGGATGCGCCGCACGCGGCCCGAGCGTAGTCGAAGTGGAAGTGGCGGTGATCAGTGCAGCGACGAGGAGGGAGCGACGCATGCGAGCCGGGGGGTAGGAGAGGCTACGAGCATACGTTCACTTGTGGCTTGGCGCCACCTTCAGTTGCACGGCGGTCGCGAGGACCGGTGAGGAGCAACGACTTACATGGCGTTCGAGGGCCTCTAACGGCTTGCTCCATGGCCCCGGTAAAATCCACGCTCGGAACGGTGCGCTCCTGACAAGGCTCCCGCTCATGATCGTAACCGAGCCGCGACGCCGAGTCGCGCCTAACGGGGCGGGGCCGGAGGCGCCCGACGGACGAGGACCGCATCGCCGCGCTTCACGCCCGATCCGGATGCGAAATCGCCCTGGTTGATCGAGGAGGAAAGCAGCCCCCGTTCGTGCATCACGGCGAGTGGGCCCGCGGCGCCGGTGCTAGCCCGCAGGCGAGCACCATACCTAACGCGAGGAGTGCGAAGCGCCAGCGCCGGACGACCGGCGGGATGATTGTCGTCATGGGCTTCGTTGGTGAGTGTGCAGCGGGGGCGTGGCCGGGTGGTGGTGGTCGACCACCCAATGCGCCGGATACTGCCGACGTGAAAAGGCGGCCGCAACTCCCGCCCGCCACGTCCATTGATGCAGATTCGGGGAGACTTTTCCGGGAGCTATCCGCATGCCGTGGCCTGGCCGTCATCGTACAACACTTACCGCCGCGATAGCGCCTTTCCTCGCCCTATTGCTGGCCGGCGTCTCACCAGCCAGCGCGCAACAATCCAGCGCACTCGGCCCGCACTCCGTCATCACCCGCTCGCCTAACGGGCGGTTAGGCATCACCGTCGCCGTCCGCGCCACCGGCAGCGGCACGTCCGGGGCCGTCTACTCGGTGACCTGGCGCGGCACGCCCCTCGTCACCGAGTCCGCCTTGCGGCTAGACCTCGTCGAGTCCGGCCCGCTCGGCGGCGACGTCCGCATCACGTCGGTCAGGCGGTCCGCACACGACGGAACGGTGCATGGTCTCATCGGCAAGGCCAGCTCGGCGCGCGACCACTACCGCGAAACCGTGGTGGCGCTCGTCGAACGCCCCGCGCCGCACCGCCGGATCGAGCTCGTCGTGCGCGCCTACGACGACGGCGTCGCCTTCCGCTACCGGATCCCGGCGCAGCGCAGTCTCTCGTCAATCACGATTGCGGCCGAGCGTACGCACGTCGTCGTCGATGGTGCGAGCGAGGCATATGCACTGAAGCGCAGCGGCTACGTGTCGTCGTACGAGGGGTTCTACACCGTCGCCCCGCTGCGTGACCTGCCCGCGGACACCCTGCTCGCGCTTCCCGTGCTGCTTCACCATCCGGGGGGCGCATGGCTCGCCATCTCCGAAGCGGCGCTGACCAACTATGCCGGGATGTACCTCGCGCGGACGTCGGCCGCCCCGGGTGACCTGGTGAGCCGGCTCTCGCCGCTTCCCGGACTGCCTGACGTCGCGGTCCGCGGGCGCGCGCCGCTCGAGACGCCATGGCGCGTGTTCCTCGTCGCCGACGATCCGTCGCAGCTGATCGCGTCGAATGTCATAACGCTCCTCAATCCTCCGTCGGCAATCGCCGACGTCTCGTGGATTCATCCCGGCAAGACGACCTTTCCGTGGTGGAACGACTACATCGTCCCC
>JANMAM010000168.1:0-6813 GCA_031359795.1 Gemmatimonadaceae bacterium | reverse complement strand
CGAGCCATCGTCAGCGCAGCGGCGCCGGCGGCGCCGGGAGTGCGCAGAGTACGCGCGATAGTGAGGAGATGTTCGGCGTATTCGGATGCGCGCGCGCCGGCAAGCAGGACGCGGTCATCACAGGCTCGCTCGCGCTCGATGCGAAGGTTCCGCGCGGCGATCCATGCGAGCGGGTTGTACCAGTGGAGCGCGCAGACCGCGCTCGCGAGGTACTGCGTCAGGCAATCGAACCGTGCGACATGGGCGAGCTCGTGGAGCAGCACGTCGCGCTGGCGCGCCTCGGGCCACTCGCCGAAGCCCGCGGGGACGAGGACGACGGGGCGCATGATCCCCCATGTCATCGGCGTCGAGATCACCTCGCCCTCGACGACGCGGACGACACGGCGGATGCCTAACGACCGACCGAGCGTCGCGGCGAAGTCGTCGAGTGCATCGCTCTCGACGTCGCGGGCACGGCGCCCGATCGCGCGGAGGTGGAACGCGCCGAGCAGCAGCGGGAGCAGCGCCGCGACCGTCCCGGCGAGCCAGACCAGCGTGAGGATCGCCGGCCAGCCCAGTCGTGGCGCGGGTGCAACGAGGGTCACCTTCACGGGGCCGGCGGTCGGAACGGTCGACGCAGCGGCCGCCGCGGCGGCAAGCTGCAGGCTTTCCGTCTGTGCGGAGGTCTCCGCAGTCACGTGCCCGATGCCGCCTCTCACGATTTGTCCGGTGGCGTGCACGCCGGCAGACGATTCGCCACCGGTGCCTAACGCGGAGCCGACCCGCCGGACGACACCGGCAGCGGCCTCGGCGCCTGGAATCGGCACGTGCCAGGCCGGCAACGCGAGCGCGAGGAGCGGGAGAATCAGCGCGCCGGCGATGGCCGCACTCCACAATGAGTGCCGGAGTGCCGCGGAAGAATTCCGGAGCAACCGGGTCGCGATGCAGGCAAGCGCGAGCAGCACCGCGACCTTGACCGCGGCATCCAGTGCGGTCGCCGCGCCTGCGGAGGTGGCGATCCCGGTCAGCAGCGTCGTGATCGGCGTCATGTCAGCGTCCCTCCTCGCGGGCCCGGTTGATGAGATCGGCAAGGCGATCAAGCTCCTCGCCGCTGAGCTTCCGTTCGTTCATGTCGATCAGCGTCGCCACTGCTTCCTCGGCGGAACCGGCGAAGAAGGTCGCCACGACATCGCTCAGCGCAGAGCGTCCCGCGCGTTCGACGGGCATCGTGGTCGAGTAGACGTACCGAGGGCCGTCCTGCTCGTGCTTGAGATGGCCCTTGTCCTCGAGAATCCGCAGCATCGCGCGTACCGCCGAATAGCTCGGCGCATCCGTCATCTCGGCGAGGACGTCAGCCGCGGTCGCGCGGCCGAGGCGGTGAACGACGCTCATGATTTGCCGCTCGCGGCGACTGAGCTCCCGAAGTGCGTGCATGTCGAACCCGAATGAGGAGGTGATGCTAAAAACCTAGCACTATGCTAAGTATTTAGCATCAAGGTCCGGATGTCAAGAGGAAATCTTGTATGGGAGCTGTCGGGACCAATTCCGCGATACCGGCTCGACCACGCCGCGGCGCACGTCGTATTTGCGACATCGCCACGTTTGTGATAGCGTCGGGCGACCGGGCTCCGGCTTCGATGCAGGCCAGCCCACAGAGCGCGCGTCCCAAGCATGATGGGAGGTTGTGTGATGATGTTGTCCCTCGGAACCCTCGTTGTCGGCGGGCTGCTCCTTAGCGGAGCGCCTCCAGCAACGGTCAATCGCGACTCAACTGCCATTCGGCTCTACACGGATCTGGGCGACCACCACGTCGCGATCAGCACCAGGTTCCCGATGGCGCAGAAGTACTTCGACCAGGGCATGCGCCTCGTCTACGGCTTCAACCATGGCGAAGCGATCCGCGCCTTCGATGAAGCCGCGCGCATCGACCCCGACTGCGCAATTTGTCACTGGGGTGCCGCACTCGCCTACGGCCCGCATGTCAACGCGCCGATGGATTCCGCGGCCGGGCTATCTGCGTTTGCGCAACTGCAGGAAGCGATTTCGCTGGCGCCCCACGCCAGTAGACGCGAGCGTGCGCTCATAACGGCGTTGGCCGCGCGGTACGCCGCGGTCCCGCGAACAGATCGCCGGACGCTCGACGCGGCCTATGCACAGGCGATGGCGGCGGTCGTGAAACAGTATCCGCGCGATCTCGACGTCGCGACTCTCTACGCCGAAGCGCTGATGAACGTGAGGCCCTGGGATTACTGGACGCGAGATGGCAAGCCGCAACCCGGAACGCGGACGATCCTCTCGCAGCTCGAGCGAGTTCTCCGGGCAAATCCAAACCATCCAGGCGCATGCCACTATTACATCCACGCTGTCGAAGCGGTGGATCCGAAACGCGCGCTGCCCTGCGCCGACAGGCTCGCCGCGCTGATGCCCGGCGGCGGGCACATGGTCCACATGCCAGGGCACATCTACATCCGGCTCGGGCGCTACGCGGAAGCGATCGACGCGAACGTACACGCCCTGCACGCCGACGAGAGCTACATCGCCGCCGAACATCCGTCGGGGCTCTACCCGGTAGCATACTATCCGCACAACTACCATTTTCTCGCGTTCGCCGCGATGCTCGCCGGTCGAAGCCGAACCGCGATCGACGCCGCTCGGACACTCGGCGAAAAGATCGAGCCGGATGTCGCGCATGAAGTCTCGGCGCTGCAATCGCTGGTAGCGTACTACCCGCTCGCGCTGATGACCTTCGGCCGCTGGGACGATGTTCTATCCGCGCCGCGGCCACGCGCGGACCTCCGCATCGCGACAGCGCTTGTCAACTACGCGCGTGGTGTCGCGTACGCGAGGAAGAACCAGTTTTCCGACGCGGGTGCGATGCTCGATAGCATACGTGCGATCGCGAGCGCGACATCTCCGGAAGATCGCGTGGTGATGACGGCGGGCACCGGCGAGAACAAGATTCTCATGGAGATCGCGGCGGCCGCCCTGTCCGGGGAGATCGCGCAGGGTCGCGGCGATCTGGATGACGCCATCGTTCAGTTCCGCGAAGCGGCGCGCCTCGAGGGTGGCTTCAGTTATACCGAGCCGCCGCAGTGGCACTTTCCGATTCGCCACTCACTCGGCGACGTCCTGCTCAGGGCGGGGAGGTTGGCGGAGAGTGAGACGGCGTATCGTGAGGACCTGCGGCGCTTCCCCGAGAACGGGTGGTCGCTCTATGGACTGTCGAAGGTGCTGCGCGCGCGCGGCAATGTCAGAGCGGCGGACGCGGTTGATGCTCGGTTCAGGAAGGCATGGAGCACATCGGACGTCAGGCTGACAGCATCGACGTTCTGAAGGCGTTCAGCGAGCATCGCATTGCGGCCCGGCACGTCCCGGCGCGTTCAGTCGCGCGGGTAGAGCGCCGCACCAGCAGCGGTGACCCGGTGCGACACGAGCGGCAGGGGCGGGTCTGCTTCGTCGGCGATCACGATCGCCGCGCGGAGGGTCGCCCGTCCGGATTCGATACCACTCCGATCGCTGGCGAAGACGGTTGCGAGCGGCTCACCCGCCTCGACCCAGTCGCCGGGTTTGGCAGTGATGACAAAACCAACGCTGGGATCTACGACATCGTCGATCTTCGAGCGACCGCCGCCGAGGGCAATGATCCCCCGCCCGATCGCGCGCGGCTCGACTCTGGCGACGAAGCCACGGCGTGGCGCCGTAAAGAGCTCGACATGCGACGCCTGCGGGAGGACCGCCGGGTCGTCGACCACGCCGGGATTTCCGCCCTGCGCCTCGATGATTGCCTGCATCTTCTCGGCGGCACGGCCGGTCCCGATCGCCTTTTCGAGCGCGCGGCGCGCGGCGTCGATGTCGGGCGCGACACCGCCCAGCACGAGCATCTCGGCGCCTAACGCGTAGGTGACTTCCATGAGGTCGGGCGGTCCCTCGCCGCGGAGTGCGAGCATCGACTCCTCCACCTCGAGCGCATTGCCACACGCGCGGCCGAGCGGGCGGTCCATCGCGGTGATGAGTGCGACCGTTGGACAATCGTGATCTGCTCCGAGCTCGATCATCGTCCGGGCGAGATCGAGGCCGCGTTCGAGCTCAGGCAGGAACGCGCCCGAGCCGCGCTTCACGTCGAGCACGAGGCCAGTCAGCCCCTCCGCGAGCTTCTTGCTCATGATGCTCGCCGAGATGAGCGGGATCGATTCGACAGTGGCCGTCGCGTCGCGAAGGGCGTAGAGCTTCCGATCCGCTGGCGCGATCTCACCCGTCTGCCCGATGAGTGCGCAGCCAAGTCGCTCGACCTGCGCCTTTGCCTGATCGAGCGTGAGGTCGGTGCGAAAGCCCGCGATCGACTCGAGCTTGTCGAGGGTGCCGCCGGTGTGTCCGAGGCCGCGGCCCGACATCATCGGCACGGCGACTCCGCACGCCGCGACCAGCGGCGCGAGCACGAGCGAGACCTTGTCACCGACCCCCCCGGTCGAGTGCTTGTCGATGCGCGGCTTCGACATCGACGAGAGATCGAGCGTCGCACCGCTTCGCAGCATCGCTTCCGTGAGTGCGCTGGTCTCCTCGCGATCGAGACCGCGAATGAAGATGGCCATCGCCAGCGCCGCCATCTGGTAGTCCGGGACATGGTTGGCGGCGTACGCATTCATGATCGCGCGCCATTCGCCGGCCTCGATGCGGCCACCGTCCCGCTTCCGCTCGATCAGCCGATGCGCCAACATTGACCGGACTCTGGGGTAAACCTATGATGTCGACAGTCCGAACCCGCCGCGCCGCCGCTGAGTCGCGTCCGACCTCTCAGCGCGGATTCCTCCGTTCCACGACCCGTTCGCAAATCCGCGAGGCAGTCATGCGCATCGATACCCGATCGTTTGTTCGCTTTCTCACGCCGGCTGTTCTGGCGTTCGTCCTCGGGGCGCCAGCGCTTCGTGCCCAGACCGCCACCGAATTGGTCGCGAAAGGTGACTCGCTGCACGTCGCGATGAACCCGGCGGCGGCGCTGAAGGAGTATGAGGCTGCCGTCGCGATGGACCCAAAGAACTACACCGCGCTGATCAACGCGTCGCGTGAGGCCGTCGATGTTGGCGAATTCACGGACAACAAGGATACGCGCTCGTCGCTCTTCCATACCGGGGAGCTGTACGCGCGCCGGGCTATCGAGGTGAATGCGCAAGGCGCGGATGGGCACTTCTTCCTTGCGCGCGCCCTGGGACGCACCGCGCTCGCGCTCGGACCCCGCGACCGCGTCAAGTACGCGACCGACGTACGCGCTCACGCGATGGACGCGTTGAAGCTCGACCCCAATCACCCGGGTGCGTTGCACGTGATGGGGATGTGGAACGCCGAGGTGATGCGCCTCAGTGGCCCGACGCGGTGGATCGCGAAGAATGTGCTGGGTGGTCAGGTGTTCGGCTCGGCGAATTGGAAGAACGCGGTGGACTACATGCAAAAGGCGGTCGCCGCGGAGCCGGGACGCATCGCGCACCGGATCGATCTCGCGGAGATTTACGTCGACGTTGACGACAAGACTAGGGCGCGCGAGCAGTTCCAGGCGGTGATCTCGCAGCCTGCCACGGACTACAACGACCGGTTCTACAAGGAGCGCGCTGCGAGGGACATCAAGAAGCTCTAGGCAGCGTGGTTGACGCAACGAGGGGCGCGTGCGACGCACGCGCCCCTCGTTGGTTCACGATGCGGTCGCGATCAGTCGTCGACCTCGGTCTCGCTCTCGGCCGCATGTCGGTGGCGGAACCGATCACGCGCGCTGCGAGCGGCCTCCTTGAGCGCGAAGCCGAGATCCTCCCACCGCTGTTCGGCGTCGTGGCCGAGATGCCGGGCGCGGCGCGCCAACCCGGCGCGACGCTGCGGTCCCGTCTCCGAGGTGAAGAGCATGGCGAGGCCAGCCCCAGCGGCCGCGCCGGCGGCAATTCCCCCTGCGAGGAGCACGAGCTGTTTCCAGTTGCGCTGCTCGTCGAATGGGCGGCCGCGCGGCGCAGAC
The DNA here is from genome assembly GCA_031359795.1 of Gemmatimonadaceae bacterium. Lineage (GTDB taxonomy): Bacteria > Gemmatimonadota > Gemmatimonadetes > Gemmatimonadales > Gemmatimonadaceae > JABFXC01. The sequence continues at coordinate 842 of JANMAM010000168.1, read as the reverse complement.
TTCGCAGCGCCAGTGCGCGTTGACGCAGCCTTGCCGCGACTCGTGGAGCCATTGTCGCCACGGCCGCGACCGTGGCCTCGTGCGGGCTTGGTTCCGGCCGCTGAACCGGCGGGTCGGGACCGTTCACCGGTCGGATTCGGGACGTAGGACATTGATACTCAACCCTCCAGGCTGGTAAGAAACTTGCTCCACACCGCAGGAACGATTCACCGCCCGTCGCCCGTTCAGCTAGCGGGAGACGTTTTTGCATTATCCGGAAGCAGTCGGAGCATACCGTGAGTTCACAGGATACCGCAGCGCTTGCCGGTCCGGGCGAGGGGTCTACCTCCTCACGCGCGACAGGCGCGAGGGTTGGCATGACACCAAACGGAAAGACCGTACTCCTCGTCGAAGACAACGAGGATAACCGCATCGTCTATTCCACGATTCTCCGGCACTTCGGCTATAAAGTCACCGAGGCGCTGAACGGGGAAGAGGGAATTTCGAAGGCACGCAGCGAGCATCCCGACCTGATCCTGATGGACATCTCCATCCCGATCATCGACGGATGGGAAGCGACACAGGTCCTCAAGCACGACCCCGAGACGCGCCACATTCCGATCATCGCTCTCACCGCGCACGCCCTGGCGTCGGATCGCGAAAAGGCGATGGAGGTTGGATGCGACGGTTATCTGGCCAAGCCTTGCGAGCCCCGCGCGGTTGTCGCGGAGGTCCAGCGATTCCTCGGGACGGGCAATGCCGCATGATGAGCCGATCGGGGATCGCCCCGCGCGAATCCTGATCGTCGACGATCACGAAGACAACGTCGACCTGCTCCAGACCCGCCTCGAGGCGTGGGGATA
>JANMAM010000115.1:0-28160 GCA_031359795.1 Gemmatimonadaceae bacterium | reverse complement strand
GTGATGCCGGAGATGTCGAGCCCGCGCTGCGCGATGTCCGTGGCGACGAGCACGTTCATCTCACCGCTGCGGAACTGCTCGAGCGCCTTCATGCGCTGCGACTGCGTCTTGTCCGCGTGCATCGCGGTCGCCTTGACGCCCGCTTTCTCGAGCGCATGAACGACCTTGTCGGCGCCATGCTTGGTGCGCGTGAAGACGAGCACCGTTTCGGTCTTGGTGTCCTTGAGGAGCTCGACGAGCAGCTCGCTCTTCTTTTCGCGCGGCACCGGATAGACTGCGTGGGTGACCGTGTTCGCCGCGCTCGAGCGGCGGCCGATCTGCACGACCTTGGGGCGGCGCAGATACTTGCGCGCGAGCGCCTCCACTTCGGGGGGCATCGTCGCGCTGAAGAGCAGGGTCTGCCGGTACGGCGGAATCTGGTCGACGATCCGGTTGATCTGCGGTGCGAAACCCATGTCGAGCATGCGATCCGCTTCGTCCAGCACGAGGATCTCGAGATCATCGAGCACGACGTTCTGGCGCTCGAGGTGGTCGATCAGGCGGCCCGGTGTTGCGACAACAATGTCGACACCGGCGCGGAGCCTTTTCTGCTGTGGCTCGAGCGGCACTCCACCGAATACCGCGATGGCGTCGAGGCCCGAGTCGTTGGCGTACTTGCGCACGCTCTCCTCGACCTGGATTGCCAGCTCGCGCGTCGGCGTGAGGACGAGCGCCCGCGTGCGGCGCGGCCCGTTCATCAGCCGGTTGATGATCGGCAGCGTGAACGCCGCTGTCTTTCCGGTGCCGGTCTGGGCGAGGCCCATCATGTCGCGCCCCTTGAGCACGACCGGAATCGCCTCGGCCTGGATCGGGGTCGGCCGCTCATAGCCGGCACGGCGAACGGCGTCGAGTACTTCGGGAAGGAGGCCGAGGGCCTCGAACGTGGTAGCCAGGGTAGTGGCTTCTGCTGAACGCGGATCTTCCGAACGCGGATCTTCCGCGCCCCTGTCGGGCATCTGCCCGGCAATGCTCTGCTCCATGTCACTCCATCTCGGCGCGCGGGGCCGCTGACCCGGGACCGCTCCCGGACCGCGCGCTCGACCGTCCGGCGCGTCAGCGCTGGTGCTGGTCGATATCCATTCTCATTGCGGTGCTTCGAAGCGCTCCCACGAGCGCCGCTCTCGAATCGGTCCATTGGGACCGTATGCGGCGTCTCGTGCGCCCGGTGGTCGCGTCAGCGGCCTCTCGGGATGGTGCGGCGAGGTTCAATCGCCTGGCGAAGCGTCTGGCTCCGCATGTCACCCGTCTTCCAAGCTGCTCTGTTCAGTCCTCAAATCTAGCCGGTTCTCGACCGCGACGCCACCGCCCGCTGAGCGATCAGGCGCCTGACGCGACCAGCCCGAGCAGCGCCAGCAGCTCGGCATTGACCCGGGCCGGCGCTTCGTCGCCGACGATGTGCCCCGCCCCTTCTATCATGACGACACGCTTCGGCGAGATGCCGCGGGTCAGCCGGTCGCGGTCGTCAAGCACGACGAGGGGATCCAGCTCGCCGAGCACGACGACGACCGGCATCGGGAGTGCGGCAATCGCGTCAGCGCCTAACGCGCGCCAGTCGAAGTCGCGAAGGATCGCGTGGACCGCGATGCAGTACTTCCCCCACTGCGACGGCGCCCAATACTCGTCGATGTCGCCTGGCGGCGGACGGCGGAGGCGCCCGCTCGCCGCGCCCACGACCAGCTGGACGTGCCAGCGCCGGAGAGCGAGCGGCCCGAGCCAGGCCGCGAGCGCGAGCAACGGCTGCGCGAAACGCTTGATGGCCGGCCGCAGCGAGCCGACGCCAATCGGCGCGAGGAGCGCCAGCGCGCGCACTCGACCGGGGTGGTCGAGCGCGTATTGCAGCGTGATTCGCCCGCTCATCGAGTGCCCGACCAGCACCGGCCGGTCGATGCCTAACGTGTCGATGATCCCGGCCAGCTGGCTGGTCAAGGCAGCAGTGGTGTAGGCCGTTCCGGGATCCCCCCCGTCGCTTCGCCCGTGACCGCGGAGATCGACCGCGATCGCGCGATACCCTGCGGCAGCGATCACGAGGATCGTCGCCGACCACCCGTAGACGCAGGCGCCCCAACCGTGGCAGAGCAGAACCGGAATGCCGTCAGGGGGACCGGCCGCTGCAACGAATACCCGCTCTCCGCTGGGGAGCGCGATGTGTCGTGACTCGACCGCGCGCTCGCCCGCCGGATACATTCGCTCCGGCGGGAGCCGTCCGGCGGTCAGACGGGCTCGATTGGCCGGCCGGCGAGACGCGCGATCAAGCCGAGCCGGAAGGTCGCGTCGGCCCAGCGGTCTTCGCCATTGTCGCCCGCTTCGAGCGGGTACGACGCCCAGACAAATGGGTTCGTGCTTCGCACGGCGGCCATTCCCTTGTGCGGGTGCCAGACGCCCTGATTGTCGCGGTCGTCGAGGAACCGCTCGAACAGCTTGTTCCAGTTCTCATTGCGGCGCAGGTAGCCGAGCCGGGCCATCAGCTCGAGCCAGACGAGCGCGAACGGGACATCGGAGTCGGCCGCGTTGCGATGAGGCAGCAGGTCGCCGAGGACGAGGTGCGGCGTCGGCACGATCTTCTTCCCCTGCACCTGAACCAGTTCGCTCCGTGGGAGCGGCTGTGTGAGGTATGTGTAGAGCAGCTCGAGCAGGGCGTAGTTTTCGCTGCGGAAGAGCGGCATGTAGGCCAGCATCTGCAGCGTGTAGTACGACGGTGGGGTCGCCTCCGCCGCGAGCGCGTGCTGGTTGGCGACGCGAATGAACGGCTTCTCCGCCAGCGGCGACTTGAGGAAGTTTCCGACACGTTCCATGATGCGGCGGGCCGCGCCGCGGAGCCGCGGATCGCTCTCGTACCCAGCCTGGGCGAGCACCGACGCCGCCGCCTCGCGCAGCAGGATCCGGCCGCGGACGATGGTGTCGTGGTCCGGCGTTCCCTTTCCGGCGAGCTCGTAGAGATACGCCGGGTCCTCGTCCTCAGCGAGCAGACGGAAAAGCACCCGGCGCGCGTGGGCGAGCGGCGGCGACTCGCGGTCCCATCCGTACTCGAGCATCCGCCGGAACGCGTGAATCGCGCCCACCCCTTCGAACTTCTCGGCGCGCGCCGAGGGGATGCCGAGCATGCAGCGGTTCCAGGTGCCGTCCACGCTCTGGCCGAGCGCGAGGAGGAGCGCAGGCGGAAAGGCGTAGGGAAGCTTCGCGACCGCCTCCTCCGCAACGCCGCCGGGCTTCACGACATCAGTGATGGCGCGACACTGTATTGGAGCTGACGCATTGTCCAGCAGCCATCGCACCGGGAAGATCACGGGTTCCGGCAGAGGCGGTGGTGCGGTCGGACCAGCGCTCGGAACCGGGGTGAGAGATCCGTGACTTAGCGGCTGCGTGGGGACGGTCACTATCGGGCGCTCGCTTTAACCTGTTGTAGGACAACGTGATGCGGACGTCGCTCCAACTACAGCGGCACCTCGGACGCCAAGCCAGTAACGATACATAATTTTCTGGCGAACGCTAGAGGGAGAATCGTCTGAAACGGGGGCCCGAAGCCTAACGGGGCTTCTCCAAGCCGGCGCACGACACCATCTTGGCGCCATATGCGCGGTGAATTCATCGATCTCGACGGCGCCCGAGTCTACTGCTACGCCGCCGGGACTCCGGGGGGCGCAGAACCGGTCGTCTTCCTGCATGGGTTTCCGACCTCGTCGCACCTCTGGTCCGATGTCGTACCGCTCCTCCCCGGCGGGCGGCGGCTGATCGTCGTCGACCTCCTCGGCTACGGACGGAGCGACCGTCCGCTCGGACGCGACGTCTCGATCCCCGGACACGGCGAGCGGACGGTCGCCCTCCTCGACGCGTTAGGCATCAACTACGCATGCATCGTCGGGCACGACGTCGGTGGCGGAATCGCGCAGTGGATGGCCATCCACGCGCCGACCCGTGTGTCGAGGCTCTGCCTCGTGAACACGGTCGGCTTCGATTGCTGGCCGGCGCGGGACGTCAAGCTCGCTCGCGCCACGCTTCCGCTCACGCGCTACCTGCCACCGCTCTGGATGCTCTCGGTCCTGCGAACGGACCTGCTCCGCGGCTACTCGGATCGCACGCGCGGGATTCACTCGGTCGAGCAGTACGTCCGGCCGTTTGCCAGCGCCGAGGGGCGCGACGCGTTCGTCGCCCACATGGAGGCGCTCGACTCGCGCGACACGGTCGCGCTCATGCCGCGGCTGAAGAACGTCGTCGCGCCGACGGCGGTCCTCTCCGGCGCCCATGACCCGTTTCTCTCCAAGGTCATTGGCGAGCGGTTGCGGAAGACGATCCCCGGCGCGACTCTCGAGGTAGTCGCCGATGCCCGGCACTTTCTGCCTGAAGAATCGCCCGAGCGAGTGGCCGCGGCGATCACGAGCTTGCTCGCCCGACAGCGATGACCAACCCACCTTCCTCGAACACCAAGCTGCAGACGTTTCGCGTGATGGTCGCGAAGAATCCGGACAACGTGCTTGCGCGCTTCGGCTTGGCGAACGAGGCCATGAAGGCGGGACTGCACGAGGAGGCGGCCGAGCAGCTCGGGGCGTACCTCGCACGCTATGATGATGAAGGAAACGGATGGCAGCGGCTCGCCGAGTGCCGGGTGGTGCTCGGTCAACCGGCCGAGGCGCGGGCCGCGCTGGAGCACGGCATCGCGGCGGCGCGCCGGCACGGGCATGGGGGACTGGCCGGGGAGCTCGAGGCGCGGCTTGAGGATCTCGAGTGACGCGTGCTCATGTGACGGCCGCGGATTCTCCCGGGTTATTGACTGACGTGAAGCCGACCGACGCCGCGCTCGTGCAGCGCGTGCTCGAGGGTGACGTCGAGGCGTTCTCGGTGCTTGTCGAGCGGCACCATGAGCGTTGCCTGCGCATGGCCGTCAGGCTCCTCGGCAACTCCGAGGACGCGGAAGAGACGGTGCAGGATGCGTTCGTGCGGGCATACCGCGCGCTGGGGCGGTACGAAGAGCGGGAGCAGTTCGGCCCCTGGCTGACACGGATTCTCGTCAACCGGTGCCGAACGGCGATGAGCCGGCGGATGCGACATGCGAAGACGTTCGTCGACGACGAGATCGCGATCGCGGCGGCGGCGACTCGCGACGGTGCGGACGGCGGCATGTGGCGCGCGGAGGTCGAGCGTGCGCTGCTGGCGTTGCCCGCGGACCAGCGTGAGGCGTTCGTGCTCAAGCACGTCGAAGAGCTGGAGTACGAAGCGATGGCGGAGATCACCGGCGCGGGGATTTCGGCGCTGAAGATGCGGGTCAAGCGTGCGCGCGAGCGGCTGCGCGTGCTCCTCGAGGGAACACAGGATTCATGAGGCGGGACGGGAAGATGGACCAGACGCTGGATGATCGGATCGACTCGACATTGCGCGACGGTATCACGAGCTCCGCGGAAGCACGCGCGCGCGTGATGGCGGCGGTGCGCGCATCGGCGCGCCCGGTTCGCGGCGTGGGTGACGCGCGCGATCTCGCCCCGGGCGCGGTACCGCTCCGCGTCGCGCGACCGCTCTGGCGATCGCCGGCACTCGGCCTGCTCGCGGCGGCATCGATCGCCGGGACCATCGCGCTGGTGCGCGCCGTTTCCATAGACGGTCCGATTCCCGAGATCCCCGGACGGCCGGCCGCGCACCGCGCCGGCTCCGCGCGGCCCGCCGTTGAAATGGTTGCTCCCGCAGCCAGCGGCCCGAGCACGGCGGCGATCGGTGGCAATGGCAGCCGCGTTGCGAAAGTGCAATTCGTCCTCGTCGCGCCCGACGCGCGTCGCGTCGTGGTCGTCGGCGATTTCAACGACTGGGATCCGACAGCGGCTCCGCTCGCCGGCACCAGTGGCGTGTGGTCGGGGGAAGTCGAGGTACCAATCGGTCGCCACGACTATGCGTTCGTCGTCGACGGCGATCGCTGGGTTCGCGACCCGAGCGCGCCACGCGCACCGGCCGACGAATTCGGCAACGGCTACTCCGTGCTCGTCGTCGGCGAGCAGGTCGGAGAGCACCGATGACAATCTGCAGGGTGATGTCCGGGCCGCGGTTGTCCGCGGTCGTGACGGTGATGCTGCTCGCGAGCGGGCGGCAAGGCGAGGCGCAGGACGCGCGGCTTGCCGCGCAGCTCGACGCGGAAACGAGGTCGCGAGTGAACCTGGTCATCGAACGTGCGCGCGCGGCCTCACTGCCGATCGAGCCGATCGTCGACAAGGCGCTCGAGGGCGCGCGCAAGCGCGCACCGAATGCGCGAATCATCGACGCGGTGACGACGCTGGCGGCTCGGCTCGACAGCAGCCGGGTCGCGATGGGGAGCGCGTCGACCGAAGCGGAACTGGTCGCGGCCGCATCGGCGCTCCAGGCGGGTGTCGGCATCGACGTGCTGACGCGCCTCAGGCGCGAGCGAAGCGGCCGGTCGCTGGCGGTGCCGCTCGTCGTGCTCGGTGACCTGGTGACGCGAGGAGTTCCGCGCGATACGGCGAGCGCCCTGATCCTCCTCGTCGCCCGCGAGGGCCTCGGTGACGAGACGCTGCTCGCGATCCAGCGTGACGTCCAGCGCGATGTCCGGGACGGGGCGCACCCGGCGACGGCGGCGGCGATCCGCGCTCGCGGCGCGGTCAGCGGCGGATCGACTCGCCTGCGTCCGACGCGCGGACCGATCGCCGCTGGCTCGGCGAGCAGTGCCGCTCCGGGCACCCCGGCGGTGCGACCGAGCGGCGCGAAGCCCTGACATGGGCTGGAGTCGCGCCGTCGCGGTGGTCAGCGGCGCGCTCGCGTTAGGCGGCGCGCCGTCGCTCGGGGCGCAGACCGGCGGATGGGTCGACCTCGACTTCGCCCGAGTCGAGACGGGGCGCTACCCGAACACGGCCAGTGAGCTGGCGTTCAGCGCCGCGCCCTCGGTCCGACAGGAGTGGCGTCGCTTCAGCGCGAGCTACGATGGTGCCTTCACCGTGTCCGGGCGAAACCACTACTTCATCCAGAATTCACTCGTCGCGCTCGCGCGGAACCGGGAGTACCGCGGCGTGGTGTTCGAGGGCGGAGTCGGCGCGAGCGGGTTGCTCTACCGGACCGCGAACACGATCCGGACAATTGGTGTCGACGGTGAAAACGTCGTTCCGATCGCGAAGTCGCTGTTCCAGCTCGATGTGCGGGGGCGCGCCGATTACGCACTCGGGCTCTGGGGCTTCTCGCTGAGCGGCTCGGCGGGTGAGAATTTTGGCGGAAGCGTGCGCCTGCCCTGGGGCGTCGAGGCGGGGGTCACGCGCGAGCTGAGTCATGTGCTCCTCTTCACGAGCGTCCGGGCCGATCGTTTTCGTCGGAATCATCCGCTCGAGGTGTACAGCCTCGATGCCCAGTATTCGGTGGACGCGCTTTCGGCGAATACCGCGTTCGTCCCCCGCATCGATCCGATACTCACCCTCGCCACCGGCGGGACGGTGGCCTTCGGGCGGGGCGAGATCACCGGGGAAGTCGGAGGTCGCCAGGGAAGCCGCGACGTCGGCCTCACCGGCGCCAGGGTGCGCAGCTGGGGCGAGTGGTGGTTCTCGGCGGCGGGCAGCTATCGGGTCACGCCGAACATGCTCGTTCGCGCCGCGGTCGGCGGGTACCCGACCGACTACATCCGGCAGCTGCCTAACGGTTCGTACGCATCGGTCGGCATCCGGGTCGAGCGCGGAAAGCGCCAGCAGGTCGATTGGTACCAGCCGCCGAACATCCCGGCGTTCCGGGTCGACACGATCAGCGGCGGTGCGCGGGTCATTCGGCTCCGCGCACCCCGCGCGCTGAAGGTGGACCTGAGCGGCGACTTCACGGACTGGACTCCATTGCCGATGCATTCGCTGCCGGGCGGCGGGTGGGAACTTGTGCTGCCGATCACCGCCGGGACCTATCGGGTGAGCGTGCGCGTCGACGGCGGGCCCTGGTCCGCCCCGCCTGGACTGGTGCCGGTCGCGGATGAGTTCAACGGCGAGGTGGGGGTGGTGGTCATCCGCTAAGTCGCGCTACGAGCCCTCAAACGCAGTGGCCCACCGCGTGCAGAGCAAGCCCGACAGCGGCGCGTTCCGCGAGACGTCTTTTGGAGAATACACATGCGAATGTTCAAGATCACGGCCCTCGTCGCCCTCGCGATCGTCGCTGGATGCGCAAGGATCCGCGGTTCGTCGAATGGCGACTCGGTCACAACGACCGTTAGCCTGTCGCGCGCTCAAGCGCTCGATGTGGCGCGGACGCAGCTGGTCCATCACGGGTTCACCGTGACCGGCGCCGGCAGCGACGTCCTCGTTACCAGCCCGAGAACGGTACCTGAATACCTTCGCGAAGCATCAACTGCGAAGCCAACCACCCAGAAGTGGTTCCTCGTTGTTCAGGGCAGCGACGTGAGGTTCTTCCGCGGAACGCGACTCCGCGTCACTGGTTACCTGCTGCCCCCGGGCGCGGGCCAGGCCAGCGCCGTGGTGAATGGCAAGCGCCTCCAGCAGTCGGCGATCCCGATCACCGAGGCGAACCCGCGTCTGTTCCGGGAAGTGCAGGTCGCCGCGAACTGGATCATCTCGGAATCCAACAGGAAGAAGTAGCCGCTTCAGCGGGAACCGCTCGGCACCGCGCTCTCCGGCGCGGTCGGCCGGGCGGTGTCGCGTTTGTGAGACCCGCGCGCCGCGGTATCGCCCGCCGCGGCTGCGCCTTCGGGACGGAGGGCGGCGATGGTATACCGCGACCCGGGGTTCCAGAGCAGCCACTCGTCGTATCCGGCGTCGTAGCCCGCCCGAATCTGCGCGCGCACCTGCTCGACTCCGTAGCGGGGTGCACCGAGCGTGAAGTCCTGATACCATGGAACGATCCGCCCGGCACCGGTGATGGCCGCGGTCCGGCGCTTTGCGTCGCGGAGCGCATGTGACAGTACATCGTACGGGCGCGCGTTAGGCCTGGCGATCCCGTAGCTGCCGGGTGCGTAGTGCGATGGGTACGTCATCGGCAGGATGGCGTCGGCCTGGTCGACGAACATCTCCCATCGCTGCCCGATCCCCATGTCGGTGGTATCCGACGTCGTCAGGCCGAATACGTCGATCGCCATCGGGACACCGGCCGCGGTGATGCGTTTGCGGATCGCCCCCATCTGATCGCGGATGACCTGTGCGCGCACGCGGCCCTGCGCGAGTGGGAAGATCGCCTCGCTCACCATCCGCTTCTCGTCCGGGAATCGGACGTAATCCAGCTGCACCTCGCTGAACCCGAGCGCCACCGCCTCCTCGGCGAGATCGGCCGCGTAGCTCCAGACGCCCGGCTGATGAGCGTCGAGCCACGGATTCCCGTTCTTGTCCAGCCACGGCGCGGTCGGATCCGTGCGACGCTTGATCGACCAGTCGAGCTTCTTCGTGGCGAGCAGCGGATCTTTCACGACCACGATCCGGGCGATCGGGTAGATCCCGTGTGCACGCATCGTATCGAGGATCGCGCGCACCCGTGTTGCGCGCATCGGCATGACCGTGTCGGCGCCGATTTCGCGCGCGAGCGGCACCCGCGACTTGTACAGCACGAGTCCCCGATCGTCCTTCACGTCGATGACGAGCGCGTTGACCTCGGTCTTCTTCGCGACGTCGATCAGCTGCCACATCCGATCGCCGAGCGCCGCCCACCGGTTCACGTAGAGTCCACGCAACGGCGCAGGCCGCGGGACGAGCGGCGCCGGACCGATCACCGAGTCCGGCGGAGCCTGGCCGCGCCGCCCCACGACGGCAGGGGATGCCGAATCTCGCGTGCCCGCGCTGTCGGCCGGCGCCGACGGCGTGCAGGCCGCAGCCGCCAGCAGCGCGGCGATGAGAGTCACGTGCAGCGGATGTCGTTGAAGCATCGCAGAATTCTAGCGACGGTACACGGCCGCCGCCGCTGTCGTCCAGGCAGCGGCCAGCCGGTGAGCTGCCTAACGGTCGAAGCGCCCGAGCAGCGCGTTCCAGAGCAGCGGGAAAGTCGCCATGCTCTGGGCCCGATACTGCGGCCGGAAGCCGAAGAGGATCGCGTGACCACTGCCCCGCCTCGCGTCAACGAGTGCCGCGGTACCGGCGAGCCTCTCACCGCCGAGCAACCAGCCGGAAAGCAACGGGTCAGTGCCCGCATAGCTGGCGATGGCTGTCGCGCGGCTGCTGTCGGTGATCGCGAAGGCGGGGCCCTCCTCGAACCAGACCGGGGACGGCGATGGGACACCGCCCGCGAGCGCGCTGCCGGATCGCAGCGTTGCGGCGAGGAGCGAACCCGGTGCGTAGAACTCGCGCTCCGGCAAGCCCGCGAGCACATCGCGCACCGGGAGCTGGAGCACGCGGATGGCGTAGTCGCTTGCCTTGTTCAGCGCGACGAGCGTTCCACCCCCGTCGACGAAGGCGGCCAGCGCCTTCGCGCCCGTGTCGCCCAGGCCGCCCTTGAGAGAATCGGGATAGTTGCCGGTCGCTCCGCGCGTCAGGCCACGATCCGATTGATCGGGGAGAAGAATGGCATCGAAGCGGGCGCGAAGATTCCCGGCGCGCACATCGCGATCGGTGATGGTCGTGAACGGAATGCGATATTGATCGAACACCCATCGCGTCCACCCCTCGTCCATCGTCGGCGACCAACTCTGGTAGATCGCGATCCGCCGAGTGGAATTGTCGCTCAGTCCAGGCGCGACGAGCCGCGGCGCCGGGGTCATCGGGAGCGCGGGGCCGAGCGTTCGCTCCACGCTGTCGCGCAGGGCGATGACCCGGACACCGAGCAGCAGGGGGAGAGTGTGAGCCGTCACGTCGTACGGTTGCTTCGGCGGTCCACCGGGATATTCGCGCAGGTCGGGATAACTCTGCGTTTCGAGGAGCGCCTTCGCGAACGAACCGTAGGGCTGGCCGAGCGGAATGACGTAATCTCCCGCGGCGTACCGGGCCCCGGCCGTCCCTGTCGCGGCCGTTGCGCGATGGACCTCGACCTGGCCGCGCTGCAGGGTGCGGAGCAGCACGCTCAGCGCAACGGAATCCCGCTGCTCGGCGGGAATGACATAAGCGGACGGCCAGTCGGCGCGCCCGGGCGCGGCACGACCCGCGACCGCGCGATCGGCGAGCGTCGCGAAGCTCGTGAGCCACGCGCCCCGATCGCTGGCGATTTCGTTGAGCATCGCCCAGCTCGCGGCTGTCTGGTAGCGTACGATGTCGCCTACCGTCCAGCGGCCGCCGCGCCACGGCGCGACGAAGCTCCAGCTCGGCGTCCTCGAGTCATAACCGCGCGCGGCGCGGAGGGAGTCGAATGGAATGTCGATCGGCGTGGCGAGCTGCGCGCTCGCCGTCTCGGTGAGGATCCGCGCACCGCCATGATAGTGCTGGTATGCGCGGCCCGGAGTCCAGGCGTCGTAGGTCGAGTTGATCGATATGCCGGTGAAGCCGTTGGCAGTCATCCGCCACGCCATCGCCGTGCCTAACGCGTTGAGACCGGAGATGAGCAGCGGATCGACGTTCGGCTCGATCGGGTCCATGTACGGCGGGATGAAGATGCGCGCCGCGTTCGAGCCCTGCTGGTGGATGTCGTTGACGACTTCCGGATGCCAGACGTTGTGGAGCGAGTCCACCGTCAGGCGCGTCTCGGCCTGGGTGAAGAAGTACCAGTCGCGATTGTTGTCGTGGCCGGTGTACTTGTGATAGAGCCAGGGCGGGTCCGTCCCTTCGGCCGGGGTGCCTAACGTCGACCGGTACCAGTCGCCGACGATGTCGACCCCGTCGGGATTGAGCGATGGCACGAGGATGACGAGGGTCGCGGCGCGGATTGCCTTTGTCTCGGCGTCCTCGCCGGCGGCGAGGCGGCTGGCGAGCACCATCGGTGTGAGGATCCCGCCAACTTCGTCCGAGTGGATGCTCGATGTGATCAGGACGACGACCTTACCCTCGGCGACGAGGCGCTGGACATCGCCCGGCCTCCGCAGCCTCGCGTCGGCGAGCCTTCGCTGGATCTCCCGGTAGCGCGGCAGGTTGGCGATGACCGACGAATCGCCGATGAACGCGGCGATGAATGGGCGGCCCATCGTCGTCGATCCGAGCGTGCGCACCGCCACCCGGGCGCTGGCCTTGTCGAGGGCGGTGAAATACGCGACGACGTCACGCCACGGCGGCAAGCGACGGTCGGTACCGGGCTCGAACCCGATGACTGAAGCGGGCGTTGGTAGGCGCGTCGGACGCTGCGCGGGTGAGACAGTGGGCGCCGCCGCGAGGAGAATCGCGGCGAGCGCGAATGAGCGGCGGGTGATGCGGTGCGAAGAAGGCATGTGGGTGCGAGAGGGTCAGCGTCCGCGGAGACGTTTTGCTTCGTAGCGGAGGCGGGCGAGCGCGAGAAGTGCTTTTTCCATTTTTCGCGCGAGGAGATCGCGGCGCGACACGAGTTCGTTCAGCGTGGTGCGCTGGTGCTCGAGCATCGCGAGGCTGCGGGCGCTCGCCTCACTCGTCGGATCGCTCGCGGCGCGAGCGATCCGTTCGTCGAGCAGCTGGAGCGCGCCCGGCGCGAGCGCGGAGTCGAGCCCGTGCAAGGTCGGGGCGAGCGAGATGACCCGCTCGAGCAGCTCTTCGGCGGTCGGGAGGAGATCGGGCACGTCGAGCGTCGTCATCGGGTGGCGTTGCCCGCGCGCGACGGCGATCGCGTCGCGGTCATCCTGCGCCTGCCTGACGGAGTCGCCCCAGCGTCCGGCCAGCGTGTCGGCGCCGACGAGCGCCGCGAGGTCACGCGCCCCCGCGGCAGCCACCATCAGGTCCCGGCTGCGGGCCGAGCCGTGGTGTTGGTCAGGCGCGCGACATCGTCGCCGGCGGCGACCGCGTAGTCCACCTCGCGGGCAAGGCTCAACGCCTCGAGCGCGAGCGACGTGACCTGCGCGTGCGATTGTGCGCCGGCTCGGAGGCGCAGCACGTCGAAGCGCATGCTCTGGAGCGCGAGCGCGCAGCTCTCGATGCGCGCCGCCATCTGATCGCGCCGCGCGCTCAGGTCACTCAACGCGCGCCGCTGCCTGCGTAGCGTCGCAAGACGCCGCACCCGCTCCTCGCTCCGCACCCGGTCGAGTGGGTTCGCCTCCCCCTCGAGCCGCGTGATCTCGGCCTCGACCGAACCGAGCTGTCCCTTCGGCATGTTGCGCTCGACGTCGGCCAGCGACGTCGAGAGTGTCCGGACCCGTTCGAGCAGCGCGTCCGCCGACGGGACGACGTTGGCGATCATCTGGCGATCGTTGCCGGACATCGACTCGATCAAGCGCTTGATCTCGTCACGGTCGATCTGCGCCTGGGCAAAAACCGCTTCGCGCGAGCCGGGAAGCGGTGGTTGCTGGTCGGTGCGGCCGTTAGGCATCGGGCTCCAGGCATTCCCGGTCGGCACCGGCGAATTCTGCGCACGCGCCCCGCCCGGAACCGCCGGGGGCAGCATGCGCCGCGCGGCGCGAACCTCGTTCCGGGCGAGGCGGCGCGCCATCCGCTTTTCACCGTCGAAGATCGACTGGGCCGACTCCACCCAATCGCCGAGCAGGTCCACGAACTCGCGGTCGCCGGGCTGACGGAGCACGTCGCGCCAGCTGTGACCCTTTCCCATCAGCCCCGTGAAGTTCCAGGCGAGGCCCATCCCCCAGAAGCCCGAGATCGTCAGCCACGGGAAGCGGCTGATGAAAAGCGACATGACGAAGAAGCCCGCGGACGTGTACGCCCACTTCCGCACTTTCCTGCGAAAGCTCACGATCTCGGGCGCGTACCAGCGAGCGAGCGTCTCCTGGCTTGGCTCGTTCACCGGCGCGGTCATCGGCACGGGAAGCGGCGGCGGGGGCGGGAGCTGCCCTGCGAAATACCCGCCCGGCACCACGTCGGTGCGCGGGGGTGGCGCGGCAACCGGCGCGCCGTCGAGTGCCGCGACGAGCGCGCCGGCGGTGGGCAGCCGGTTCGCCGGATCCTTCTCGAGCAGGACCATGACGATGCGCTCGAGCTCCTCGGGCACGTCGCTTCGCTTCGAGCGAAGGGGCTGCGGGCGCTCGGTCAGGTGCTTGACGAGCATCGCCGGTGTGCTCGACGCGACGAAGGGTGGCGCACCGCTCAGCATCTGGTACGCGACCACGCCGAGTGCGTAGAGATCGCTGCGCCCGTCGATCTCGCGCTCCCCGGCTGCCTGCTCCGGCGACATGTACGTCGGCGTGCCAATCGCCATTCCGGTCGCGGTCAGGCGCGAGGAATCAGCGTTCTCACTGACGGCGCGCGCGATGCCGAAGTCGGTCACCATCGCGCGGCCGGTGTCGCGGTCGAGCAGCACGTTGTCCGGCTTGATGTCGCGATGGACGACGCCGCGTCCGTGCGCGTAGGCAAGCGCGTCGGCAACTTCGCGGAGGATCCGACGGGTTTCCACGACGCCGAGACGGCCGCGCTCGTGCAGTTCCTTCGCGATGTTGTTCCCGGCGACATAGGCCATGACGAAGAACACGAGGTTCTCCACCTCGTCGACGCTGTAGATCGGAACGATGTTCGCGTGACTGAGCTGCGCGGCGGTCTCCGCTTCCCTGAGGAATCGCGACCGGATGTCCGAGCGGAAGGCGAGTTCGGGCGGCAGGATCTTGATCGCGACCGTTCGCTTCAACCGCCGATCCTTGGCGCAATACACGATCCCCATGCCCCCACGGCCGAGCTCCTGCTCGATCTCGTAGTGCGTACCAAGCACCCGCGACACGTGCGTGCGCAGTTCGGCGTCCTGAGTCGACGCGACGGGTTCGCTCACTTGGTGGATTTCACAGAGGGGGGAGGCGTGTCCCACATAGTAGCACCGCCCCGCCCGCCTGAAAAGGCGAACGTGAGGCGGATCGGCGCGGAGATCCGGCGCGGCGAGCCCTACCGCCGATGCGGCAGGGAGAACACGTCGGCGCGCCACGACGGCCGGAAACCAGCGCCGGCCACTGCCGCCCTGGCGCGTGTCCAATTGGGGTAAGAGCAACGGAACGAGGTGGGCAGGCTGGTGCCTCATCTAGCAGAAGCACGATTGTGCGAATGCGATTCGACGCGGCATGGTCTGCGATGTGCGGGCTTGGCCCGATGTTCGAAGTCGCGCGACTGCACCAGAACTGGTAATGATCATGGCTGAGCGACAGACACTTCCCGTTCTTCCTCTCCGCGGAACGGTGATATTCCCCGGCCTCACCGCACCGATCGCCGCGGGCCGGCCGGGCACACTGCGCGCAATCGAGAGCGCGCTCAAAAGCGACCGCCTCGTCTTTGCGGTCGCGCAGCGCGACAACACGGACGAGCCCACGCCGGACATCCTCTACTCGATGGGCGTGATCGCGCGCATCGGGCAGGTCCAGCGCGGCCTCGGTGGCGTCCAGCTGCTGCTCCAGGGCGAACAGCGGGCAACGGCATTGCAGTACGGCCAGGGCGACGGCTTCATGAACGCGGTCGTCATGCCCGTCGAAGAGCTCGGGCCGCTCGATGAGAACGACCCGGCCTTCACGGCCCTCCACAAGGAAACGCGCGAGCGCGCCGCGGAGCTCGGCGAGCGGCGCGGGCTCCCCGAAGAAGTCGTGCACCAGGTGCTCGACTCGGTCACCGAACCGAGCAAGTTCACCGACCTCGTCGCCGGCTACATCGACCTCGCCGTCCCCGAGCGTCAGGGACTGCTCGAGACATTGAGCGTCGAAGAGCGGATGCGCCGCGTGCTCGTGCACGTGCAGCGGCAGATCGGCATGCTCGAGGCGCAGGAAGAGATCAAGACGCAGGTCCAGGAAGAGCTGGGCGAGCGTCAGCGCGAGATGTACCTGCGCGAGCAGCTGAAGGCGATCCAGAAGGAGCTCGGTGACGACGATCAGTCGCGTGAGGTGACCGACCTGCGCGACAAGCTCACCAGGCTGCCGCTGAGGAAGGATGCGCGGGCCGAGGTCGAGCGCGAGCTCGGACGTCTCGAGCGTTCGGGACGCGAGAGCATGGAAGCGCAGGTCATCAGGACGTACCTGGAGTGGATCGCCGAGCTTCCCTGGGCGACGCGCTCCGACGACAATCTGGACCTGACGAGGGCGGAGCACGTCCTCGACGACGATCATTACGGTCTTCCCGACGTGAAGGACCGCGTTCTCGAATTTCTCGCCGTGCGCCAGCTGCGGGCAAAGGAGCTCGCGGCCGAAGTCGAGAAGACGGGCGAAGTCCCGGTGTCGAAGATCGCGCCGCCGAAGGAGGATGCGACGCCCGCACTCGCCGCGGACGCCGACGAGGAGCGTACGATCACCGACTCGCAGGAAGTGAAGGCCCGCGCGATGGCGAAGGGTCCGATCCTGCTGTTCGTGGGTCCGCCAGGAGTCGGCAAGACGTCGATCGCGAAATCGATCGCCCGTTCGCTCGGGCGCGAGTACGTCCGTGTCGCGTTAGGCGGCGTACGGGACGAGGCGGACATCCGCGGTCACCGCCGGACGTACGTTGGCGCGATGCCCGGACGGATCATCCAGGGAATGAAGCAGGCCGGCACCAAGAACCCGGTGTTCCTGCTCGACGAAGTCGACAAGCTCGGTTCGTCGCATCAGGGCGATCCGTCGAGCGCGTTGCTCGAGGTGCTCGATCCCGCGCAGAACGACACGTTCACCGATCACTACCTCAACATTCCGTTCGATCTGAGCGAAGTGCTGTTCATCGCGACGGCGAACTTCATCCAGAACATCCCTGGACCATTGCTCGACCGCATGGAAGTCGTCGATTTCGCCGGCTACACCGAGCGGGAGAAGGCGCAGATCGCGAAGAAATACCTGATCCCGCGCCAGATGGAGGAAGCGGGGCTCGGGAGCCGCGGCATCACGCTGACGGATGAGGCGGTGATGGAGATCGTCTCGCGCTACACGCGTGAAAGCGGTGTCCGTCAGCTCGAGCGCCAGGTTGGCGCGGTCGCGCGAAAGGTTGCGCGGCGGATCGCGACCGGTGACACGAGCGCCATCACCGATGAGACGCTGACCGCCGAGGAAGTCGGCATCCTGCTCGGCCGGCCGCGGGTACACCCGGAGCACATGGCCGACGAGAATGAAGTCGGTGTGGCGACGGGGATGTACTACACGCCGGCTGGTGGCGACATCATGTTCGTCGAGGCGGCGATCCGGCGGTTGCACGGCTCGACACCGGCGGCCGATGGCGCGACGCAGGTGAGCGGGTGGGGCAACGTTTCGCTGATCCTCACCGGCCAGCTTGGCGACGTCATGAAGGAGAGTGCACGGGCGGCGCTGACGTATGCGGCGACGCATGCAAGCCTGCTCGACATTCCGGAAGACCGGCTTGGCTCGATCGAGGTGCACATCCACGTTCCAGCGGGTGCGATCCCGAAGGACGGGCCGAGCGCGGGTGTGACGATGTCGACGGCACTGGTGAGCGCGATGTCGGGACGTCCGGTGCGGCGGGACGTCGCGATGACCGGCGAAGCGACGCTCCGGGGCCGGGTGCTGCCGATCGGTGGCGTGAAGGAGAAAGTGTTAGGCGCCCACCGTGCCGGGATCACCACGATCATTCTCCCCAAGGAGAACGAGTCGCACGTCGAGGACATTCCGGAAGAAGTGCGCAAGCAGCTGACGTTCCACTTCGTGCGCACGCTCGACGAACTGTTCGAGATCGCGCTGCTGCCGGCTGTAAAGAAGGCGTTGAAGCAGCCGGAGCGGGAGCTGGAGCTGGCGGGAATCAGTTAAGGCGTTAGGCAGTCGAGTGAGCCAGGGACCGGGGGCCAGAAGTTAGGTACGGCGGATAGCCCGGCCTGGCCCCTGGCCCCTAGAACGTCACCCCCACCGGCCCCATCTCGAACACGCGCCAGGGATCGAACTGCAGTCCGGCTGGTTCGGTGCCTTCGAGGAAGTACTCGGTGTAGCGCCGGTCGGGCGGGGTGCTCGCGTCGGCGACCATGCCGGTCAGGCGATCGAGCTCGCCGGAGACGAGACCGGCGGGCGGTTCCCAGGTGCCCGAGGGGCGGCCGGCGTACCAGCGCTGCATCATCGCGCCGAAGATAGGGGCAGCGAGCGATCCGCCGGCGGCGCCGGGGGTGATCGTCTTCGGGCGGTCGAAACCGAGCCAGACGCCGGCGACGATCTCGGGGGTCATGCCAACGAACCAGACGTCGGCGTTGTCGTTGGTCGTGCCGGTCTTGCCGGCGACCGGGATCGTGACCGGCAGGTAGCGCCTGACGGCGGTGGCGGTGCCGCGTTCGACGACGTCGCGCATCATGTCGCGAACGATGAAGGCGACCCGAGGGTCGAGCGCGAGCGACGGAGCGGCCGGCTTGGGCGCCCAGACGGTCTTGCCCGTGCGGTCCTCGACGCGGTGTACGAACGACGGCTCGACCGACGAGCCAAGATTCGCGAAGGCGACGTAGGCGGCGACCAGCTCGATCGGGCGCAGCACCGACGCCCCGATCGCGCTCGACGGGTACGGCGCGACCTGCGACTGGATGCCCATCGCACGGGCGAGTGCGGCGACCGAATCCATCCCGAGCTGCATGCCGAGCTGCACCGCGACCGGATTGCGCGACTTGACGAGCGCTTCGCGAAGCGTGAGCGCCCCAAGAAACTGGCCGTCGCTGTTGCCGGGCTCGTATGTCTCGCCGGTGGGAAGCAGGATCTTGAGCGCGCTGTCCTGGACGATGGTGTTCGCCGTCATGCTGTCCGCGATCGCCAGCGCGTAGACGATCGGCTTGAATGAAGAGCCGGGCTGCCTGACGGCCATCACCGCGCGATCGAACGGGGACTCCTGATAGTTCCGGCCCCCGACGAGGGCGCGCACTTCGCCGTCGACCGGGTCGAGCGCGACGACCGCACCCTGCAGGTAGTCAGGGCTTCCCTTTGGCCGGTTGGTGTAGGTCTTGTGCTTGTAGCCGGGCCGGAGCTCGACGCTCGATGTTCCCTCGACCAGCGCGATCGTCGCGGCACGCTGCAGCGCCGGGTCGAGCGTCGTGTGGATGCGATAGCCGCCGTTCGCGACCGGGATACCGGCACGCTCGGCCTGCTGCCTGACGACATCGACGAAGTACGGGGCAGGTGCCGACATTCCCGCGTTAGGCACCGTGGCCACCGGCTCGCGCGATGCGGCGGCGGCCTGCGCCTTCGTGATGTAGCCGGCGTTGGCCATCAGCGCGAGCACAGTTCCTCGGCGCTCGCGGTTCTTGTCGGGGTAGGCGATCGGATCGTATCCGACCGGCGTCTTCGGCAGCGCGGCGAGCGATGCGGCCTCGGCGAGCGTCAGCCTGGCTGCGGTCTTCCCGAAGTAGTGGCGCGCCGCGGCGTCGACACCGTACCAGCCGTGTCCGAAGTTGATCTGATTGAGGTACGCCTCGAGGATCTGCTCCTTCGTGTAGTGCCGTTCCATCTCCCGAGCGGCCTCCTGCTCGCGGAGCTTGCGACTGACCGACTTGTCGCGACGATCAATGATGTCGGGATGCATGTTCCCGACGAGCTGCTGGGTGATCGTGCTCGCGCCGCGTGCGTCCCCCATCGCCGCGTCCTTCAGCGCACCGAGCACGCCGACGACGTCGACGCCGTTATGCTGGTAGAAGCGGTGGTCCTCCGTCGCGACGAATGCCTGGCCGACGTACCTCGGCAGCGTGCGGATGGAAACGCTCGTGCGCCACTCGCGGCCGATCTCGCCAATCAGCGAGCCGTCGCGCGCGTAGACGAGCGAAGACTGCGAGGGCTGGATGAGCGTCCATGCTTCACCGGTCGATGGCGGCGTCGACTGCTGCGCATGGATGACGACAGGAAATGCGACGAGGCTGGCGGCGACCGCGACGAACGCGGCACGCGTGACGAGCGAAGAACGATGCACGAGTGGGACGGGTGCGGTTGACTCGGGGCGAGTGACGTGGATACGAGCGATGATACCCCGAGCGCCTCGAAAGGTAGTGTTCGGGAGACGAGTGGCAGGTGATGGACGTAAGCGCCGTGTCGCGGTGACAGCGGTCACGCGGCCATGCTCCTACCGAGGGAGCGCGGCCGGGGCCTAGATTACGGTACCGCTGGACCGGCTTCGCCCATCCACGAGCTCATGCCCCGCCCCGTCCACATCGCTGTCGCGCAGGTGAAGCCCCGAAAGGGCGAGTACCATCACAATCTCCAGCGGCTCGGGGCGCTGTTCGCGCGCGCCGCCGCCGAGTCGCCACGTCCTGAGCTGATCCACCTGCCAGAGAGTGCGCTGACGGGGTACTTCCTCGAGGGTGGAGTCCGGGAGCATGCGGTCACGGCGGGCACACTCGCGCGGGACCTGGGACGCGTTCACGGCGAGCACGCGAACGGCGCGGTGTTCGACGTCGCCATCGGCTTCTACGAGCTGTGGGAGCACAAGCTCTACAACAGCGCGATGTACGTGACGCTCGGCCGTGGGGAGCCGGTGATCCATCACCTGCACCGCAAGGTATTTCTCCCCACTTACGGGTTGTTCGACGAAGAGCGGTTCGTCGAGCGTGGAAACACGGTGCGGGCGTTCGACACTCCGGTCGGACGCGTCGCGATGCTTGTCTGCGAGGACGCGTGGCATTCGTTGAGCGGGACGATGGCGGCGCTGGATGGCGCCGAGATCGTACTCGTCCTCGCCGCGGCCCCGGCGCGGGGACCGTACAGCGAGGGCGAAGTTCCCGGCCCGGCGAGCCTGGCGCGATGGGAGCGACTGGTGCGCGAAATGGCCGACGAGCACGGGATCTTCGTGTCGCTGTCGCACCTGACCGGAAGCGAAGGCGGGAAGCTGTTCGCGGGCGGGTCGGTGGTGGTCGGGCCGAAGGGGGATGTGCGGGTGCGGGCGCCGCTCTGGGAAGAGGCCATCGCGACGGCGACGATCGATCTCGATGACCTGTCTCGGTCGCGGGCGGACATGCCGCTGATCGCCGACCTCGAGACGATGATGCCTCACATCGTCGCGAACCTTGCGCGGGTGATGGCGCGTGAGGAGGTGTGGGTTTCGTACGACGAAGCGGTGGATGATGGCGAGGGCGCGAAGGATCGATCGGCGCGGGGGGCCCCCCCCAAACACAACGATCGCACCGCGACCCCGGCCGCGCACCACCAATCCAGCGCCGACGCCGCCGATCGCGCGAGCGCGAAACCGATTCTCGTCGTCCGGGCCAGCGATAGCGGCGGACCGCCACCGCTCGACATCGACCCCGCACTCACCACGGAGTGGCTGATTCGCTTCATTCGCGACGAGACCGCAGCGCGCGGATTCACCAAGGCGATCCTCGGCGTCTCCGGCGGCGTCGACTCGGCGGTCGTTGCATTCCTCGCCGCGAGGGCGCTCGGGCCGACGAACGTCATCGGTGTGCGGATGCCGTATCGCACCTCGAGCCCGGCCAGCCTCGAGCACGCGCAGCTCGTCATCGACGCGTCAGGGATCGAGGCGCGGACCCTCGAGATCAGCGGTGCCGTCGATGGCTACCTCGCGGCCGAGCCCGACGCCGACGGGACGCGGCGCGGAAACGTCATGGCGCGCGTCCGGATGATCGCACTGTTCGACCTGTCGGCGAAGCAGGGCGCCATCCCGTTAGGCACGGGCAACAAGACCGAGCGCCTGTTCGGCTATTTCACCTGGCACGCCGACGATTCGCCGCCGGTCAACCCGTTAGGCGACCTGTTCAAGAGCCAGGTCTGGGCGCTGGCGCGGTATCTCGGGGTACCCGCCCCGATCATTGACAAGGCTCCATCCGCCGACTTGGTCGCCGGCCAGACCGACGAAGGCGATTTCGGCATCAGCTACGAGAAGGCCGATCGCATCCTCAATCACATCCTGTCAGGGTACACGCCGGCGGAGGTCGTCGCACGCGGATTTGCCGCCGCGGACGTCGAAGTCGTCCGCAAGCGCGTTGACGGCACGCATTGGAAACGAAAGCTCCCGACGGTCGCGATGCTCAGCCACAGCGCGATCGGCGAGAGCTACCTGCGGCCGGTGGACTACTGAACGCCAGAGAGACAGACGTCACGTAATCGCCCCGAGTACGACGAGCTGTGCGCGCTGATAAAGGATCCGCGATAAATTGCTCAAGTCCGCATGAATCGGGTGGGCCTCCTCGGGCGAGGATGGTAGTATCAGGCCGGGCGCATGATGCGCCCGGCCTTCGATCTTTGCGCGCCGGCACGAACGGGTGACGCATCGGGGGGAGGCGGACAACGGCGGGAGACAAAGGCACATGCGCACCGATTACGAGAAGATCGAGCAGGCGATCCAGTATCTCGACGAGCACACCCGCGACCAGCCGTCGTTAACCGACGTCGCCGCGCACGTCGGGTTGAGCGAGTCGCACTTCCAGCGGCTGTTCACGCGTTGGGCAGGGATCAGCCCGAAACGCTTTCTCCAGTTCCAGACGGTGGCGCATGCGCGCGCGCTGCTCGCGGAATCGCGTTCGCTGCTCGATGCGACGTACGAGGCTGGGCTGTCGAGCGCGGGACGGCTGCACGACCTCTTCGTGACCATCGACGCGGTCACCCCGGGCGAGTTCAAGCGCTCGGGCGACGGCCTAACGATCCAATGGGGCGTCCACGACACTCCATTCGGCGAGTGCCTGATCGGCACGACGCCGCGGGGAATTTGCGGGATGTACTTCGCGACCGATGACGGGCTCCCCGGCGCGCACCGCCGCCTGGCAGAATCCTGGGAGGGTGCCCGCCTCGTCGAAAACGCGGGCGCAACGCGCCCGCTCGCCGAGCAGATCTTCGGCGAGGCTGGTGCCACCCAGGCCCCGCTCGCGGTGCTCGTCAAGGGAACCAACCTGCAGCTGAAGGTCTGGGAGGCACTGCTGCGGATACCGTTAGGCGATGTCGTCACCTACGAGCAGCTGGCCACGGCGGCGGGGTCGCCGGCCGCGGTGCGGGCGGTGGGCACCGCCGTCGGCCGCAACCCGGTGAGCTACCTGATCCCCTGCCATCGCGTGATCCGGAAGACCGGCGCCTTCGGCAACTACGGCGGTGGCATCGCGCGAAAACGGGCGATGCTGACATGGGAGTTCGCGCGACGCGAGACTCTCTCTGCCGCAGGCGAGCTCGCTGGCGCGCGATGATCGCAGAGGCGTCAGCCCTTAGCCTTTAGCCGTTAGGGTTGAGCAACTGCGTTGACCGCAGGCACTCCCTGCTAACGGCTAATGGCTAACGGCTGCAGTTCGTCAGGCAGCGAGTGGCTGCGTCCCCAGGTAATTCCCGGCCAGCGCCAGGCTCACGGCGCGACGGGCGGCGCGTTTGAGCGCGCGGTGCACGGCGCGGGCGTAGCGGATGAAGTTCGCGCCGGCCCAGGGATTCCGGATGAAGAACTCGTGCGGCAGCATGTTGCCCTTCAGCAGGTTGCAGCGCGCGCAGGCGGCGACGACGTTGCCGGGTGCGTGTGCGCCGCCCTGCGACAGGGGCTGCACGTGATCGAGCGTCGCGCTCTCATAGCCGAGGTTGGACGCGCAGTAGACGCAGCGGTGTCCGCAGTCCCGCATCGCGGCGTGCTTGTACGCGCGCTTCGTCGCGGCGGCCGAGGCTTCCCGGCGGCGACGGACGAAGGATCCGGAGCGTGGAAGGGTTGCGTGGTCCTTCATCATCCGTTGACGGCTCGAACGACGTCTCGACATCTCACCTCTGGGTGAAAGACGAAGCCCCGCGCCGGGAATTGGTCCCGGGCGGGGCAAAGGACGAGCGACGAATCTTCGCGGGCAGCGAAGGCAGCGTGCTGGGCAGCGCAATGCGCCGCCCGACGTGTGCCGAATCTCGGTGTTGAGGATCGCTGAAGCCGCCGATCATCCGCCTCCGATCTTGGACGGCGTCATGCCGTCGCGCCACTAGAGTGCAGCCGGTGTATCGCGAGCGCCAGTACCATTCGAGTCACGCTTGACAACACGCCTCTATCAATGCGACGCGCGACCAGCGCGGTGGTAACAGCGACCAGCTCCGGTCGGGACTTGATACCCCGGTTCACACCAATAGGTCACTCCGCGGCGACGCCCGCGGCGTCTCGCGCCGGCATGTCGCGCCGCGCAGAGTCGTGGAGCGCTGCGATGATGCGTGCAGCGCATGCGTCCAGCTGCATCCGGTTCTGCATCTCGGACGCCGGGAATGGAAGCGGAATGTCGAAGCCGTCGCCCGCCCGGCGCGGAATGAGGTGGACGTGATAGTGAAACACGTCCTGCCCCGCCGCACGGCCGCTGTTCACCACCATGTTCATGCCTTCGGCACCGCTCACCTTTCGGACCGCCGGCTCCAGCTGCAGCGCGACCTTGAAGAGGTGGATCGCAACGTCAGGCGGCAGGTCCTCGAGCGATTGAAAGTGCTGACGCGGCGCGACAAGTACGTGGCCAGCATTGACCGGCTGAATGTCCATGAACGCGATCGCGATGGAATCCTCGTAGCAGACGCTTGCTTCGCCGGCTCCGCGAACGAGCTCGCAGAACGCGCACTGGGTGGCCGTCGGCATTTGACCTCGATGTTGGATAGGACGAGCACGGCTTGCTGCACCCGCTCGGACCGCATGCGAAGTGCCAGTGCGCGAGCGTCCTATGGCGTTCGGGCAACCACTCGCGTCCGTGCAGGCGGGGCCTGCGGGGGCGCGACGGCCTTGCCAACGGTCAGCCCGAGCGTGGCCGGGGCGAACAGCTTGACGACGTCAGACGCCGTGATCATCGCCGCGCCCGGGACCAGCGCGTAGATCATAACGTCCTGCCGCGCGAGGCCCGGCTGGATGATCAGCGTATCAGCGCTGAAGCGAACGCGCTTCGTCGTGTCCGAAAGCGTCACCGTCACTGGAAGGCCGCGTGCCGCCGACAGAAAGACGCCGACGCGCGCGCTGTCACCGATCGTTAGTGTGTCCGCGGAGAACATCAGGGCAAGCGGGTTCTGGTCGCTGACGTCCACGGTCGACGTCTTGCTCTTCAGTCCACCGATGGCCGCGAATACGCCCGCGGCTCCAGAGATTCGCGCGTGGACCTCTCCGTTCTGATCGACTTCGAGCACCCCACCCGCTCCTTCTACAGCCCACTGCAGGTCGCCGGTCTTTGGCGTCATCAACCGGCCATTCCGATCGTAGGTCAGAGCCGTTGCCTGCGCGCGCCCATCGATTCCCAATCGAAGTGCGGCCGGCGTAACGACGATGTTCGCGGGAGCCTGGCTCACCGATAGACGTGTCGTGCCGGACACGTTGGGCGTGCTGGCGGTGATGCCGGTCGTCCCGTTCGCGTCAGCGCGCACGACGATGCTGTCGCCCCCGACCACGACGAGGCTCGCGACTCCCGGCGCATCGAGTCTCCAGGCAAACACGGTTCCCGGAATCACCGCGCCGAGGGAATCGACAACCGCGGCATGGAACGTCGCTGTGAGACCAAGGGCATCGAGCGCGGCTGGCTGCTCCATGATCACCCGCAGCGGTACCTGCGTGATGACGACCTGCGCCGAATCGACGGTCCCGCCAGCCTCGGCCGCGATGACATATCCGCTTCCCACGGCCAGCGCCGTTAGGCGGCCCAGCGAGTCGACCGTGAAGAGTCCTGCGCTCTGGCTCGCGACACGCCACGTGTAACTGCCCGCGGCGAGCGACGAATCGGCCCGGTACGATTGCGCCACGAGCTGCGCTACCTGGCCGAGCGAGTTCAGCGCAACCGTTGCCGGCGATACGACCGTCCGTACGATCGTAGCGGGGGTCGCGTCAACGCGCACTCCGGCCGTGGCGACGACGCCTTCGGCGGTTGCGCGTACAGTGACCAGCCCCGGGGCAACAGCGGTGACGGTGCCGTCCGGATCGATCCGGGCGATCAGTGTATCGGCGCTGAGCCACGAAATCGTGCGACCGGTGAGTACGTTGCTCTGCGCGTCGCGTGCTTCGGCACTGAACCGCGCCCTGCCACCGGCGAGAAGCGCGATTGTGTCAGGCCTGATCGTGAGCGACGCGACCGGCACCGGGGTGACGACGACCACCGTCGTATCGCTCTTGCTTCCAGCCGAAGCCACAATGCGTGTCGTGCCGGAGCCAA
Organism: Gemmatimonadaceae bacterium; assembly: GCA_031359795.1. Lineage (GTDB taxonomy): Bacteria > Gemmatimonadota > Gemmatimonadetes > Gemmatimonadales > Gemmatimonadaceae > JABFXC01. Next base: position 2,216 of record JANMAM010000115.1, on the reverse strand, counting down.
CGGCGACGATACTGGCGAGATTCGTCACCAGGGTGGCGGTTCCTTGCGCGGCGCCCTGCAGGACAGCTATCGGCTGCACCACCGCGACCGACAAATCGAGCGAGGTCCACGTCACCTGGCGATTGGCGAGCGGCGCGCCACTCGGGTCGAGTACTGTTGCCGCGAGTTGCGTCACCTCGCCAGGTGCGAGGCGAAGCGTGTCGGCAGCGAGCAGCAGCGATGCGACCTTCAGGTGCACCGGCACGAGGATCGAATCGACCGTGCCGTTGAAAGCGCGCGCCACGATCCAGACATCGCGTTCAACCTTCCCGCCGAACAGTGTGGCTTGGGAGGTCGAGCGCGCCGAAACCTGCGCGGAGAGACTGTCGCGCGATGTCCAGCCGAGGTGCAGCGGTGTCACGCGCTGTTCCTGCGCGCCATAGCCCTCGGCCGTAACGCGCACCGAGTCGCCGCCGAGCAGCACAGTGTCGGAGAGCGTCAGCCGGATGAATCGGACCGCGGTATCGGGTGCAACATACTGGAGAGTGTCAGGGACGAGCGCGTTGAGACCCGGTTCCGCGGTGACCTCGCGGAGCGAACGAAAGAGCGTATCACCAGCGGTGTCGATCGCTGCGATGTCGAGGGTGTAACGCTGTCGCGCGCCAGCGAAGGTGACGTCGAACGAAAGTGTCGCGCTGTCCCCGATGAAGTCGGCTTGCGTGGTGTAGGGTGCGCCACCGCCGATCGGCGTGAGAACTCCACGCGCCTGGCGGATGGAGGTAAACGTCGGACCGCCGCGTGCCGAAGACCGTTCCATCTGTGGCGCGATCGAGAGCGACGCGCTTCCGGGTAGGCCGGGCCCGACCGGGTTCCCATCACGGCAGGTGACCGCGGCAAGGGCAAGCGCGAACACGCCGAGAACGCGGAAACGTCGGGCGTGCGGAGAGATTCGTCCGGAGGGCATGCGGCAGGCTGGTGGCGGGACGAGCGGACGGGCCGAGGTATCCTCTATGGACGCCGACACTGGGGGTTTGTCACCATCGCGACTGTCGAGAAACACGACAATCTGATCGTGTCGAAAAGTCCGAGAGGCCGGCCCGATGAGAAACGCGTATCTCGCGGTGGTGGGTGACAGTCCTCACACACATGCGGAGGCCTCGGCTCTTATCTTGGAGTCCGCTAATCATCCCTGTTCCCTCGCTCCGCGTCGACGCCGATGCATTTTCGAGCTCTTACCCGACTGCTGATCGTTGTTGTCGCAGCCGCCACGGTCAGCGTTGTCGCGCCCGCGACGAGCAGTGCGCAGCAGTCTAGCTTCGTCGTCGTGGTCAACGCGACGAATCCGGCGTCCAACATCCCGAAGTCCGAGCTGGCCGCGTTGTTCACGAAGAAGACGCAGGAATGGGAAGACGGGACGCCGGTCTACCCGGTGGACCTCCCGGGCGAGGATCCGACGCGCGAGGCGTTCACCCTGGCCATTCACAAGAAGTCGCCACGAGCGATACGGGCATACTGGCAGCAGCAGATCTTCGCTGGCCGCCAGGTGCCGCCGCCGGAGCGCGACAGCGACGAACAGGTGCTGGCCTACGTGCGGACGACGCTGGGCGCGGTCGGTTATGTCCGCGCCACGGCGCGGCTCGGCCCCGGTGTAAAGGTCGTCGGGCTGATCGCGCGCTGACGCTCCGCCAGGACGAGGCAAAGGACGTCCTCGCCGCCGGTCCTCCCTAACGGTCGACCGGGTTCTGCTCGTACACGACGCGCCCGCCGACGACCGTCAACGTGACGCGGGCATCGCGGATCGTTTCCGGGGCGATGCGGGTGAGGTCGCGGTCGATCATCGTGAAGTCGGCCAGCTTGCCGCGCTCGATCGATCCCTTGTCCTTCTCCTCGAACGACGCGTACGCTCCGTTGATGGTGTACGCGCGGAGCGCATCCTCGACAGTGACGCGCTGTTCGGGCACCCAGCCGTTCGGGTTTCGGTCGTCGAGCGTGCGCCGGGTGACGGCCGCGTAGATTCCGACCAGCGGCGTGGGGGGCGCGACGAACCAGTCGCTGCCGAACGCGAGGCGGGCACCGGCGTCGCGCAACGAGCGGAATGCATACGTCGTCCTGATGCGCTCGGCCCCGATCACCCGCTCCGCCCACCGTCCGTCGTCGATCGCGTGGTACGGCTGGACGCTGGCGATGACGCCGAGCTGCGCGAAGCGCGGGATGTCGGCGGGGGCGATGTGCTGCGC
>JANMAM010000078.1:0-17693 GCA_031359795.1 Gemmatimonadaceae bacterium | reverse complement strand
CGACACGGTACGCCGTGAGATCAAGCTCAAGACCGCGCTCGATGGTGAGACAGCCAAGAAGGTGGCGGCAGCGATCAAGGACGCCAAGCTGAAGAAGGTCCAGGCAGCGATCCAGGGCGACCAGGTGCGCGTGACATCGCCATCGCGCGACGATCTTCAGGAAGCGATGGCCATGCTCCGTGGGAAGGATTTCGGAGTTGAGCTCAAGTTCGGCAACTACCGGTAGTCCGCGAGCGTCAGGCCAGGCGTCGCCCTCGCCCTCCCGTTGAATGGGTCCGAGCCCCCGTTGGAGTCTACCAACGGGGGCTCTTTGCGTCGGCGCTCCGGTCCAACGGTGCGCCGTTAGGCGCCCTCGGCTGCAGCGGGGCGGTGTGCCCGGCCACAGATCGCGGGTCTTGACGAAAAAACCCGCCACGCTGGCAGGCTCGGCTGTAGCGATCGCCACGACAGGTCGTCTTCTGAGGGCCTAGCTTCACGTCACGCACCGGACGAGTTCGGTGCGCTGGCTGCACCCCGTGCATGCCATAGCCGATCAACCCGGACGTCGGCGCCGATGCCGCTGTGGAGAGTCGACGATGCTGAACTTCCGTCAGGTGACGCGCGCGCTGAGCGCGCTCCCACTCATTCTTGCCGCCGGGTGCTTACCGGAGGGCGCAACCGATCCGGTCTCGAAGGCCGCGAACATGGCGGCGAAGTCGGTCCCGGCCGAGTCGAGCCTCATCGGTAGCTCTGCTGCTCCGCTGCCGTCCGTCATCGTGACGAACAACGGCGGCAAGGGTGTTTCTGGCGTTGCGGTGACCTTCACCGTGACCGCTGGAAATGGAACCGTGACGGCGACTGCGGTGAAAACCGACAAGCAGGGTATCGCGTCGGTCGGCTGGACCTACGGCATGATCGAGGGCGACAACATCCTCGCCGCGAGCCTCGGGACGCTGGAACCGGTGGCGTTCAAGGTGAAGACCACTGGCGGGGCGCCGAAGGCGATGACGAAGGAGAACGACGGTCAGTCGGCGGCGGTTGGCGAGGCGCTCGCCCAGCCAGCGTCGGTCGTTGTCGTCAATGGCGGCGGCCGCGCGGTCACCGGGGCGAGCGTGAAGTTCACAGCGCTGGGTGGATCGACGCTCAGCGGTGGCGCGACGACGGCTATCGTGGCAACCGACGCGAATGGCCGCGCCCAGACTCCATGGACGATGGGCACCGTGCCCGGGGCGTATGGCCTCACGGCCGAAGTCACGAACGTTCCGTCACTCACGTTCGGGGCGACCGCGATCGCGGGTTCGCCGGCCGAAGTGGTAAAGACCGGTGACGCGCAGACTGGTACCGTCGACACCTATCTCCCGAGCTTGATCGGCCTGACCGTCCGCGATCGTTTCCAGAATCCGGTCTCGGGGGTCGCACTTACGTATTCACCGCAGAATGGCGGGTCGGTGCCAGCTGGCACAGCCCTCTTGACCGACGCGTCGGGCCAGGCGAGCGCGCAGTGGAAGCTGCCGACCGTCGCAGGCAACGCCACGCTGAACTTCACGGCTGGTTCGCTCAGCGGATCGTTCACGGCGACCGCCAACCCAGGTGCGCCCGCGAAGCTCGAGAAAATGGCGAGCAGCGATAACCAGATCGGGGACGCGGGCCAGCCGCTGCCTCAGGCGATGAGCGTGACTGTCCGCGACGCGTACGACAACGCGCTCCGCAGTGTCTCCGTCACCTTCACCCCGGCCGGCGGATCGGTGAATCCGGGAACCGTGGCCACCGACAACCTTGGCCAGGCGAATACGATCTGGACGCTCGGTTCGACGGGTGGAGCGACGACGCTCAGTGCCTCGGCGGCGGGCATCGCCAACCCGGTGGTCTTTTCGGCGACGGTGATCGCGCCCTCCGCGGACCCGTGCGCTTCGCACGGAACGCTGGTGCTTGGACGCACCGTGTCGGGCAATCTGGCGAACAGCCAGTGCGGCTTCCCGATGACCGGTGCCCGAGCGGACATCTGGACACTGGACCTCGGTGCGTCGACCCCGATCGAGGTTCTCGAGACGTCCGACGATCCGGCCGGCGATACCTACATGGCGCTGTTCCGCGGGCAGTATGCGCAATCGCAACTGGCTGCCCTGAACGACGACCTGGACGCTCAGACCGGCAACTACAACTCGCGAATCCGCTTCCTCGGCGGCGCCGGGCGATTCCTCGTCGGCGCGTCGTACCTGCAGACGTTCCTGAATGACCCGGGACCGTCATACCGGCTTGTGGCGAACCGCTGGGGCGGTGCTGTCACCCGCTGCGAAGTGGTGTACGCCGCAAGTGGCACCAACACGAATCAGGTGCTCGACAACGACGACTGCCCGGCGGTCAGCGGCAAGCGTCAGCACTCGGACCGCGTTCTCCTGATGCTGCGGGCCGGGGAAACGGTCGTGATCACGATGAACTCGAGCGCGTTCGATGCGAAGATCGACTTCGAGAACGGCCTCGAGACGGTGCTCGCCAGCGACGACAATAGTGGCGGCGGCACGAACGCCCGGCTCACCTACACGGTGCCGGCGGATGCGCCGCAGGTCGATCAGTACTTCATCTACGCGACGAGCGTCGGGACTGCCGGCGGCGCGTACAGCTTCGCGATCAACGTAACGACACCGGCTGGTCTGTCCGCGCCGATGCGTGCAAGCGCCGCGGCGGCGACCCCGCTCTACGGGCCGGGGCTGCAGCGGGCGATGAGCAACAAGTCCAAGGCGGTGCGCACGCCGTAAGGCATCGCAGCGGGACCACAACAGCGTAAAGGCGAAGCCGCCGGGCATCCAGCCCGGCGGCTTCGTCGTTTCCATTCGGTTGAGCGGAGGCGGGTCGGCGGCTAGCTTTGATGGATGCATTCTGCCCGGGGACAGCGGTCGTGAAGGTCGGCGTGATCACGCTCGGCTGCGACAAGAACACCGTCGACAGCGAGCGTTACGCAGCCGCGCTGGTCGCCCGAGGCGCGGAGATGACGACCGATCTCGGCGAAGCCGGAATCATCGTGATCAACACCTGCGGTTTCATCGACGCGGCGAAGAAGGAGTCGATCGACGCGATCGTCGAGGCCGGGCGGTACAAGGACGAGGGCGTGTGTCGCGCGGTGGTTGCGGTCGGCTGCATGGTGCAACGGCACAAGTCGGAGCTCGAGGAAGCGCTTCCGGAGGTCGACCTGTTCCTCGGTTCGTCCGAGATCGACCGCCTGCTGCCGGAGCTCGACGCGCGCGGCCTCCTCGACGAGGCGATCGAGATTCATCCTGGCGAGCGGATCTTCCACGGCGAGCTGTCGCACGTTCGCTACCTGAAGGTCAGCGAGGGCTGTGACCACGGCTGCGCATTCTGCGCGATCCCGTTGATGCGCGGCAGGCACCGTTCGTTCGCGCTCAACGAGGTCGTCCGCGAAGCGCAGCTGCTCGAGATGCAGGGCGCACGAGAGCTGAACCTGGTCGCGCAGGACCTCGCGCACTACGGCCGCGATCTTCGCGACGGGACTGGCCTCGCGTCGTTGCTGCGCGAGCTCGTCGCCGAGACTTCGGTGCCGTGGATCCGCATGCTCTACCTGTACTCGACGGGGATCACCCCCGAGCTGCTCGAGGCCGTCGCTCGCGAGCCGCGAATCGTGCCGTACCTCGACATGCCGATGCAGCACGCGTCGGATGAGGTGCTCCGGCGCATGCGGCGCCCCGAGCGGCGCGCGGTGATCCGCGATCGCGTTGCGCTCCTGCGCAATGCGATCCCGGATGTCGCGCTCCGGACGACCTGCATCGTCGGTTTCCCGGGCGAAACGGAGCACGACTTCGAGTCACTGCTCGAGTTTCTCGAGGAGGTCCAGTTCGACAGGGTCGGTGCGTTCACCTATTCGGCACAGGAAGGGACGCGTGCCTTCGACCTGCCTGACGACGTCCCGGAGGAGGTCAAGCGCGATCGCTTCGAGCGGTTGGCCGAGCTGCAGCTGTCGGTGACCGCCGAACGTTATGAGCGGCGGGTCGGCCAGACGGTGCAGGCGATCGTCGACCGCCCGGCCGATGGGGCCGGGGTCGCCGAGGCGCGAACCGTCTGGCAGGCGGACGACATCGATGGCGTGACGCGCGTCCGGACCGCCGCGATTCCCGGCACCATTCTCGACGTCCGGATCGATGGTGTCGAGAACGACTACGACTTCACCGCAACGGCGCTCGGCGTCGTGTCCGCGCCGACGACGATCGAGCGGCGTGCCGCGCGCGCGCTGCCGATGCTGGCGACGACGATCGGGAGCTTCGGGCGTTGACGGGGGGGAGCCGCTCGGCGGCGATCATGCGCCGCGCGCGGTCGCTGTTTCCGGGGGGCGTCAACTCGCCGGTGCGTGCCTTCCGCGGCGTCGATGGCGAGCCGTTCGTGGTCGCGCGCGGCGCGGGCGCGCGGATCTGGGACGTCGATGGCCGCGAGTACATCGACTATGTCCTGTCCTGGGGCCCGCTCGTGCTCGGGCATGCCCCGCCGGTCGTGCTCGAAGCGTTAGGCCGCACGATGCGCGATGGCACCAGCTTCGGAATTCCGACCGAGCTCGAGGTGCTCCTCGGCGAGGCGGTCCGCGATCGCATGCCGCATGTCGAGATGATGCGCTTCGTGTCGAGCGGTACCGAGGCGACGATGAGCGCGGTGCGCCTCGCCCGCGCCGTCACCGGCCGTGAGGCGATCCTCAAGTTCGACGGCTGCTACCACGGCCACGCCGACTCGTTTCTCGTGCGGGCCGGCTCGGGAGTGGCTACCCTCGGCCTGCCCAACTCCCCGGGGGTGCCCGATGCACTGGCGGCGCTGACACTGACGGCGGGATTCAACGACCTTGGCGAGGTGCGCGAGCTGTTCGCGACTCGGGGCGAGACCATCGCCGCGATCATCGTCGAGCCGGTGGTCGGCAACGCGGGACTGATCCTGCCCGACGCCGGGTTTCTCGCGGGGCTTCGCGAGATCGCGACGTCGGCCGGCGCGCTCCTGATCTTCGACGAGGTCATGACGGGATTTCGCGTGGCGTTGGGCGGAGCGGCCGGGCGTTATGACGTCCGCCCGGACCTCACGACGTTAGGCAAGGTGATCGGGGGCGGCCTTCCGGTGGCCGCGTACGGCGGCCGCCGCGACCTGATGGAGCAGGTTGCGCCGACCGGGCCGGTCTACCAGGCCGGGACGCTGTCGGGAAATCCGCTGGCGATGGCGGGTGGACTCGCGACACTCGGCGCGCTCACCCCCGATCTCCAGCGGGGAATGGAGCGGTGCACGGCGCGGCTGACCCGCGGCCTGAGCGAGATCGCGCTCCGCCGCGGCGTGCCGATGAACGTCACCCACGCCGGCACGATGTGGGGATTCTTTTTCCGCGCGGAGCCGGTGCGGTCGTTCGCGGATGCGAAGACGACGGACGTTGCGCGATTCCGGCGGTTCTTTCACGCCGCGCTCGAGCGGGGCGTCTATCTCGCCCCCTCGGCCTTCGAGGCCGCATTCATGTCGGCCGCTCACGGCGACCCGGTAGTCGATCTCACCCTCGAGCGGCTCGATGCGGCGCTTGCGGTCTCGGCGTAGCGCGGTAGTCGTGGCGGCGCTGGTGATCGCCGCGGCATGCCGCGGGGCGCTCACTCGGGCCCCCGAGCCCACGACCCGTGTCGATCGGCCGCCAGTCGACCCCATCCGGCGGGACACGGTGATCGCGGACACGGCGTTTCCGATGATGCCTGGGCCCCCCAGGACGGCGCCAGGGGCGCCGATCCGCGTGCTCCTCGCCAGCGCCGCCCCCTCGGCGTCGGTCGCCGCGGCGGGGCGATGGACGATCACCGACGGCAACGGGATCTCCGTCACCTCGGGGATGGACAACGCACGCTGGACCATTGCCGTTCGGGGCGGACGGCTCCGGCTTGCCAACGTGGAGAGCGGGAGCGCGTCGTCGCTCGACGGTCCGGTGTCGGTCCGCGCGCTGGACCCCGCCGGCAGGGTGCTCGTGAACGGCAGGGCATACCGCGGCGAGCTGCTCGTGGTCGCGAGCGGCGACGAGGTGATTGTCGTCAACCGATTGCCGATCGAAGACTACCTGCGGGGCGTCGTGCCGCTCGAGATCGGTGAGCGCCAGCCTGGCGAACGGGCCGCGGTCGAAGCCCAGGCGATCGCCGCTCGAAGCTACGCCTATACGCATCTTGCCCCGCGGCAGCGCTTCGACGTGCGTGCAACGGTGGATGACCAGGTCTATGGCGGCGCCGGCGCGGAACGCCCGGTCGCGGATGCAGCGGTCGTGGCGACCGCGGGTCAGGTGCTGCGATATGCTGGCCGGATCGCCGACACGCCGTATCATTCGACGTGTGGCGGGATGACAGCGGAAACGGGCGAGGTATGGACGGGTGAGGGAGGGGCGCCGTACCTCCGCCGTGTCGACGATCATGTGCCGGGAACACGCCGAGCGTACTGCGACATTTCGCCGCGTTACGAGTGGACGCGCGAGATGTCGGGTGAGGAGATCGGTGCAGCGGTGACGCGATATCTGCGGTCGCGCGGCGGGTCGCAGTCGATCGGTTCGGCGCGGGCGCTCCGAGTCGAGTCGCGGACACCGTCGGGGCGCGTCGGAACGCTGGTGATCGAAGGGACGGCTGGAGAGACGACGCTGCGCGGCAACGCAATCCGCTACGCATTGCGGATTGCAGGTGGCGAGCTACTCAACAGCACGTATTTTTCGATCGAGCCGACGGGATCGAGTTCGAACACCCGGCGGTTCAGATTACGCGGTCACGGATACGGGCACGGGATCGGGATGTGCCAGTGGGGCGCGATAGGGCGAGCACGCGCGGGACAGGACGCAGCGACGATCCTGCAGACCTACTACCCAGGAACCAGTGTCGGTATCGTGCAGTAGCGGGTCGCGGTGGCGTCGGACGCTGGCTGTCGCGGTGACGGCGCTGACGCTCGTTGCGGTGCCCGCCGGCGCGCAGGACCGCCCCGGGCTGTTCGAGCGACTGAACCTCGACAAGCTGAAGCTCACGGCGTTCGGCATGTCGATGGGTCCCGTTGCCCCGACCAGCATCGCGCCGACGGTCGCGTACTCGCTGCATGCCGACTACGGCGAGATCGCGCCGAAATGGCGTGTCGTGTTCAGCACGACGTTCTGGGGCTCGCGCTACCGCGATGAAGTCGTCGAGCGGCTGGCCGACAAGCTGCGGGAACGAATCGTCGACACGACGAGAAACGCGCGGTTCGCGCTTGGCCAGGTGACGGTGTCGGACATCGCGGTCGGGGGCGACCTGCGCTGGAGCCCGCGAACCGGCGTGCTCCGTCCGTACATCGGCGGCGGTGCCTTCGCGCACGTGATCAACGCGGAAGGGAAGGCGATTGAGGGGACGCTGATCGAGAATGCGCTCGACAACATTGCATTGGGCTTCGGCGCAGTCACCGGAGCGGATGTGACTCTCGCTCGTCATCTGGCGATCGGGTTGCAGGCACGCTTCGACCTGACGAGCGGTGTGCGCTACGGATCGCTGCGCGCCATGGGCACCTACTATTTCGACAGCGCGCCCGGGAAGACGGCAGGGACGCAATGAGTCCGATCCGCATTGGGGTGGTGGGCGCGGGTGCGATCGCACAGCTGGCGCACCTGCCGGCCATCTCACGCGCCAAGAACGCGCAGCTGGTGGCCCTCTGCGACAACGATCGGGCCAAGGCTCGCTCGCTCGCTGATCGCTTCGAGATCCCCGACGTCTTCACCGACATCGAGGAGCTGCTCGAGTACGATGAGCTGGACGCAGTGGTCGTGGCGACGCCGAACCATCTGCACGAACCCCATGTGCTGCGCGCGCTCGCGGCGAAGGTGCATGTGCTCTGCGAGCGCCCGCTCGCGCTGACGTCGCGGGGCGTCGAGCGAATCCTCGCGGCGGCGCAGCGTGCCGACCGCAAAGTCGTCGTCGCCAACAACCATCGCTTTCGCACCGACGTTCAGGCGCTCGACCGCTTCCTGCGCGGGGGCGAGCTCGGTCGGCTGATGGCGTTCCGGGCTGGCTCGTACGACCTGAAGCGGACGCCCGAGCCGTGGCGCACGCGTCGCGCGGAGGCGGGCGGCGGCGTGTTCATGGAGCACGGGATCCCGCTGCTCGATCTCGCGCTCTGGCTCGCCGACCATCCCGAGCCGACGCGCGTGACGGCACACATGGACCGCGCGCGGGGCACGACATCGGTGGAAGACGCGATGCTCGTGCACCTCGAATGCGGGTCGAATCTCTCGATCTCGCTCGACCTGAACTGGGGGTATGTCGGCGAGGAAGATCGCTGGTGGTTCGAGACGATCTCCACGCGCGGCAGCACGCGGCTTGCCCCGCTCCGTGTGGTCAAGGAGTTGAACGGTCGCCCGGTGGACGTTTCGCCGACTGGCGCGGCCGCGCGCGAGAGCGCGTTCGTCCAGTCGTATCGCGCCGAGCTCGCGCACTTCCTCTCGGTGATCACCGGCGAGTCGAAGTACGAAGCACCGACCGACCAGATCGTGCTGCACAAGGTGGCCGAGGCGATCTACCGGGCGGCCGACGAGGAGAAAGAGATCCGCCTGTGATCCGGCCATTCGCGCGGCGGCGCTTCCTGCCGCCGCCCGCTGTCGCGATCCCCGCGGCCGCGTCGGCGCTCCTCTTCCTGCTCGCGTTCCCGCCGATGCCACCACTGCTGGCGGCGGTCGTCTGCCTCGTTCCGGTCGCACTGGCGGCGGCCGCGATCGCTGATGGCGACGCGCCGTTAGGCGACGGCGTCCGCCTCGGGTGGTGGTTCGGGATCCTCGGCTTCGGCGCGACGCTCTACTGGATCGCGATCGCGCTTTCGATCTATACCAAGCTCGCGATCGCCGGCTACTTCGGCGCGCTGTTCGTGATGGCGGCGCTGGCGGCTGGCGCACTCGGGACGCTGGTCGCGGCGCGGCGGGTGACTGGAGCACCGCTGGCCATCCTCCTGCCGGTCGCATGGGTCGCATGGGAGAAGCTCACTGAACTCCTGCCGCAGCTCGGCTTCCCCTGGCTGCCGTTAGGCCTGGCCGTGGCGAAGGCGCCGCTGCTGGCGCAGTCGGCGGACCTGAGCGGCGTGCACGGCACGTCGTTCTGGCTGGTCGCGATCAACGGGCTGGTGGCCGACGCCATTCTTGGCCGGCGCGCGGGTGCGACGCTCCAGCGCGCATGGATCCGGCGAGTCGCCGCGGCGGTTGCGATCGTCGCCGCGACGGCCGGGTACGGCGAGTGGCGGATGCGCACCGTCACGATGCGCGACGTCGCCCCGATTGCGATCGTGCAGCCGAACGTGCCGCAGGAAGACAAGTGGCAGGAGTCGAACCGAGACCGCATCGTCGGGATGATGGCGTCGGGCACGAGGGAGGCGATGGCGAGCGGCCAGGCAAAGCTCATCGTCTGGCCCGAGGTGGCGCTGCCCGGCTTCCTCGTCGATCACCCCGAATGGCGCGACACGCTCGCGGCGTTAGGCGCGACCGGCCACGTGCCGATCCTCTTCGGCGTGATCGACCTGCGCTACAACTCGCCGCCGAGCGCGGGAACCCCGGTCGATTTCGATTACTTCAACGCGGCGATGCTCACCGACTCGCTCGGACGGGTCGGCGAATTTCCTGCGACACGCAAGCAGTACCTGGTCCCGGTGGTCGAGCGGGTCCCGTTTCTCAATCCGAAGTGGTTCGGGTCGCTCAAGTACTTTGGAGGCTACGGCGTCGGCGAGGGGGCGACGGTGTACCGCGAGCCATGGGGCAGTTTCGGCGTGCTGATCTGCTACGAGTCGATCTTTCCGTCACAGGCGCGGGCGCTGCGGCGGAACGGCGCCGACCTGCTGCTCAACATCACGAACGACGCCTGGTTCGGGCGGAGCATCGCCCCCTGGCAGCATCAGGCGCACATGGTGCTGCGCGCGATCGAAACACGCTCGGGAGTCGTGCGCTCCGCGAACACCGGCATCTCGGGATACATCGACCCACTGGGGCGCGTCCACGGCTCGACCGGGCTGTTCGTGCCGGCGGTGCGCGTCTACCCGGCGCAGACGAGCGACGCCGGGACGCTGTTCATCGCGATTGGCGACTGGGTCGGTTGGGCCTGCATCGCCGCATCGGCGGCGCTGGTCGCGATGGCGCTCCGGAGGCGACGGGGAGCGGTCGCCGCCGGCGTCACGGAGCGTTAGGCGGGGGATCCGGGGTTCCGGTCCGCGCCGGCTCCGCCGGAGGCCGGGCGATGACCGCGCTGGATGCTGGCGTGAACGCAGCCGACGAGTGCGAATGAGCCGGCGGCGAGGACAGCGTTCGCGGCGCGTGCCGGGCGGCGCCACACGGCGTTAGGCGGGACAGGCATCGCGAGTGACCGGCTGATTGTTCAACGGCGGCGCATCATCCCCCGCCGCACCGGTCAGGCGGCCTGCACCGTCTCGTAGACGCGGGCGTTGACGAACGTGGCGAGCAGGTCGCGATCGAGCAACCCCTCGCGCGACTCGGCATGGAGGATATCGAGCGCCTGTGTCACGCTTACGGCACGTTTGTACGGACGGTCGCTCGCGGTGAGCGCGTCGTAGATGTCGGCGATCGTCATCATCCGTGTCTGGACCGGGATCTCCGGGGCGCCGATCTGCCGCGGGTAGCCACGCCCGTTGAGCTTCTCATGGTGTCCGTAGGCGATCGCGGGAATTCCGCGCAGCTCACGGGTCCACGGGATCTGCTGGAGGAAGCGGTAGGTGTGGCTGACGTGCGACTCGATCTCCTTCCGCTCGGCATCGTCCAGGTTCCCCCTGCTGATCGAGAGGAACCGTAGTTCGCGCTCGGTGAGCAGGGGCTGCTCGTCGCCGTTCTGGTCAGCATACCTCTCGAGCGCAACGCGCTCGAGGTCGGCGAAGCCGTCTTCCTCGAGGATCGTCGGCTCGTTGGCGCGGAGGATCGCCTGCCGATAGCGCTCGAGCTCCAGCCGCCGCGCACGAAGCCGTCCCTCGAGGGCGCAGACCGTCGCGTCATAACGTTCGCGGCCGTGCATCATGAGGTGCGATGCGCGAGTCCGCTCGAACTCCAGCTCGGCCCCCTGAATGAGAAGCGCGAAGCGATGCTCGATCAGGGCGAGATCGGGCGGGTAGAGTTTCTTCTCCTTGATCAGCACCTGCTCACGGACGCCGACTTTCCCGAAGTCGTGGAGCAGCCCGGCGTATCGGAGCTCGCGCAGCTGGGTGCGGGAGAATCGCACCGACGCGTAGGGGCCGCGACCGCCCCGGTCGACGGCCTCGGCGAGGCTGACCGACATCGTCGCGACGCGGCCCGAGTGGCCGTGCGTCGTTGGATCTCGCGACTCGATCGCGGTGACGGCCGCGGTGACGAAGCCCTCGAACAGCCGCTCGATGTCCTCGTAGAGCAGGGAGTTCTCGATCGCGACAGCCGCCTGCGAGGCGAGAGCGGTCACGAGCTCGACGCTGCGCTGGTCGAACGAGATGACCTCCCACTGCACCTTGTCCGGCCCGCCGAGTCGGGTCTCCGTATTGCGCTTGCGATTGATGAGCTGCAGCACGCCGACGATCTCGTCGCGGTGCGACTTCATCGGGATCACGAGCATCGACTTCGTCCGGTAGCCGAACTTGTCGTCAAAGCTGCGGTTCTGCTTGAACGACGAATCGTCGGGCAGCAGGTACACGTCGGGGATCACGAGGGGCTCGCCGGTGGACGCCGCGTACCCGGCGAGGCTGGTGTGGTCGACCGCGACGGTGAACTCGCTGAACGGCAGGTTGGGCAGCGAGTGGTTCTGCGAGAGCTTGAACTTGAGCGACGCGGGTTCGTTGTCCTCACCCCGCTCGACGAGGTAGATCGATCCCGCGTCGCTCGCCGTCAGGCGGCGCGCCTGGCTGAGGATCAGGTCGAGCAGTGTCAGCAGATCGCGCTCAGTCGAGAGCGCGACGCCCACGCGAGTCAGCTCGGTGAGCTCGTGATACCGCTCGCCTTCGGCGAGCCGCGCATTGCGCGCCGCGACGAGCGCGGCGGCGTGGCGAAATGCGCCTCGCAGTGCGGTGATGACCGCGGCTGGCGATGCAGCACCGGGGATGAAGCTGGTGAGCAAGTCAGCAGGGAAGGCATCGGTCGGCGCATCTTCACCGACATCGCCCCACCCGACGAGGGCAGCGACGGCCGCCAGCTCGTCGAGGACGCGTCGCTCTTCGCCGATACTCGCGAGCAGCGTTCGATCGAGCAGCACCACCGTTAGGCGCGAGGGATCGAGGCCGCCGGCGCGCGGGAGTACGGGTACGCGTCGCACTTCGACGTCGTCTTCACGGCGTCCGAGCGGCGCAGCGGTCAGTGCTCGACCGATGCACGCGATGAGGAGCGGCTTCACCGAATGCATGATGGCGGAGACGGGATCGGCGCCCGGAACTGTCCGGGCGCCGATGCGTTAGGTGGCTGGCTCAGTCGCCCGACTTCGGTGCGCCGATCCGGTCGAGCGCCTTCTTCGCCGGGGCGTAGTCGGGGAACTTGTCGAGGGCCGCCCGATAGAGCTTTGCGGCTTCGTCGCGGCGGCCGCCATTCTCCTCGGCGATCGCGCGGGAATAGAGCATCACGACCTGGAAGGGCGGCTTCGCGGTCGCCTCGGTGGTGCCGAGACGCATCGCCGGCAGCTTCAATCCGCTGTTCAGCCTCTCCGCGAGCGTCGTGATGAGATCGGAGAAATCATCGAGCTTTCCCGATACCGTCTCGACGTGCTCGATCAGGCCGGTCTCGACGTTCACCGAGCGGGCATCGAACCGGACACGATCCTTCCGGTCGCTGACGTAGCTGCCGAAAATCATGTGGTGGACGCCGAGCAGCTTGCCGACCCTGACGGCGGTGGTCTTGTCGACGCGGCCGTTTGCGCTGAGGTTCTGCTCGGCGACCAGCTTGTCGAGCTGATCGCGCTCGATCACGCGGATGCCGGCATTGGCCGAGAGCTCGCTGGTGAGAATGTCGGCGATACCGCCGCGAAGCGGCTCGAGCTCCTCGTGTGCCTTGCCGATCGCGCCGTTGTTGAAGTGCATCACGGCGACGGTGGGGCGGCTATCGGACGCGTCCTGCGCCCATGCCGACGGTGCGGACAGCGCGACCACTGCGCCGCACAAGGCGGCGCGACTGGCGAATCGAAACATTGGGCTCCTCCGGGAGCTAAACGGTCAGCGTCAGTCCTTCAGCCGCGGCCACTACCGCGAGCGTGCGATTCCGCCGCGCAACGATCGCGCGGCACTGCTCCATGCGTCGATCAACCTCGTCGTCGGTGCGCTCCGGCTTGTGGTGGAAGAGGACGAGCTGCTCGACCTCCGCGTCCAGCGCCAGCTCGACCGCGTCCTCGTAGGTCGAATGCCCCCAGCCGCGATGGTGATCGTATTCTTCGCGGGTATACATCGTGTCGTGAATGAGCACCGTCGCGCCTCGCACCCATTTGATGAGCCGCGCACGCCAATCGCGCGGCACGTCGTACTTGGCGGTCGGGTTCAGTTCGTTGTCGCTGATATAGACGAGCGCGCGCCCGTCATCGTTACGGGAGGAGAACCGGTACCCGAGTGCGCCACCGGGATGCCGAACCGGGAAGGCACTCACCTGATACCCCTCACCCGCCGATTCTCCAGCGGCGAGCTCGCGGAAATCGATGACAGCGTCGAGCTGCTCGAAGGTGACCGGGAACACAACCGGAGACATCTGGTCACGGACGACCCGGTCGATGCTCGTCTCGAGCGACTTCGATCCCCAGATCGTGAAGTGGTTGCCGCGCTGGAAGATCGGGCCGAAGAACGGCAGGCCCTGAATGTGGTCCCAGTGGGCGTGAGTGAGAAAAATGTCGCCGGCGATAGGGGCGCCGTTGGCCCGCTCGATCAGGGAGCGGCCGAGCTCGCGGACCCCGGTCCCGGCATCGAGGATGATGAGCCACCCGTCGTCGGTACGCAGCTCGACGCATGGAGTATTGCCACCATAGCGGACCGTCGTCGGCCCTGGGCTGGGGATTGAACCGCGCGTACCCCAGAATTGCACACGGAGACTCATTGCCCCACGGGGGAGGGAGAACGGAGAAGCTCTAGCGTTGCGCAACCCCGCGCCGCACGCCGTCGCACGAAGACGGCGTGACCGCGGTCACTACCGCTCACGCGGTCGGACGGACGCTGGCGCGCTGTTCGAGGGCCGCGCGGTCGGCGATCGCGATCTGCCGGCGCTCGACCGAGATCCAGTTCGATTCCTGGAACTCCTTCATCGCGCGAGACACGGTTTCGCGGCTTGCGCCAATCATCTGCGCGATGGTCTGGTGCGTGAGCGGCTTCTCGATCTTCTGGCCGCCCGACTCGGCGGCGGCGTCGAGGAGGAGGCGCGCAATGCGCCCTGGCACATCGAGCAGCACGAGGCCACCGATCTTGTCGTCCGCGCGGCGGAGCCGACGCGACAGGCCTTGCAGCAGCGCCCAGGCGACCGCCGGGGAGCGCTCGACACGGGCGCGGAAGTCTTCGCGGCGGAGCACGAGCATGGTCGCGTCTTCCATCGCGATCACATGTGCGGAGCGCGGCTGCTCGTCGATCAGCGACAGCTCCCCGAAGTGCTCGCCGATGCCGAGCACCCCGAGGATGACTTCACGGCCATCCTCGCCGACGAGGACCACCTTGACGCGTCCCTGCCTGACGACGAATAGCGAATCGCCCGGGTCGTCCTCGAAGAGGATGACGCTTCCCTTCGGGTAGGTCTTTTCGCGCGTGATGGAGGCGAACTCCTGCAACGCCTCGCGCTCCAGGCTGGCGAACAGCGGGACCGTCGCGAGGAAGTCCAGGGTTTCCATGATCAGTTGGTGCGATGGGGGAAGCCGCCAGCCGCCAGCGTGCGCGAACAATTCGGGCCAGTGCGGCGTTCACAGTGTAGAACCTGCGAATCTTACCGGGACCGGACGCTGGTGTCAAACCCGCAAGATGTTGCGCGCTTGTCTTTTAGGACTGGTTTCCGCTAGATTATCAGGCTGATCGTTTCACGCTCCCGACGAGGCTCGCCATGAAGACCGAAATCCATCCCGTGTACGCCACGGCGACCGTGAAGTGCGGTTGCGGCAACACGTTCCAGACGCGTTCGACTATCCCCGAGATGCACACGGACGTCTGCTCGGAGTGCCACCCGTTCTACACGGGCAAGCAGAAGTTCATCGACACCGCGGGGCGGATCGATCGCTTCCGCCAGAAGTTCGGGAAGAAGACCGTCTGAGCCAACAGACCGACAGCCTCCTGCGCGATCGGCTTTCCGACGCGCTGGAGCGCGCGGCGTCGGTCGAGCGTGAGTTGTCCCAGCCGTCCGCGGCACGGGACAATGCAAAGCTGGCCGAACTCGGCCGAGAGCACAGTCGACTGTCTGCCGTCGTCGAACTCGCCGAGAAGCTGCGGAGAACGGAGAACGAGCTCGCGGAAGCCCGCGAGCTCGTTTCCATTGACGACCCCGAGATGGCCGCCGAAGCGCGCGCTGAAGTTGCGCGGCTCGAGGCGTACATCCCGGAGCTCGAACGCGTCCTCAAGCCGCTGCTGATCCCGCGCGATCCGCTCGAGGACCGCAACGCGATCGTCGAGATCCGCGCCGGGGCCGGCGGCGACGAAGCAGCGCTGTTCGCGGCGGACCTGTACCGCATGTACACGCGCTACGCCTCGACGCGCGGCTGGCGGCAGGAGACGATGTCGCTCTCCGACGGAACGTTAGGCGGGATCAAGGAAGCGATCTTCAAGCTCACCGGGCCGAGCGCCTACGGAGCGATGCGGTGGGAGTCGGGCGTGCATCGCGTGCAGCGTGTGCCGGCAACAGAAGCGCAGGGACGGATTCACACGTCGGCGGCGACGGTGGCTGTGCTCCCCGAGGCCGAGGAAGTCGACGTGAAGATCGAGGACAAGGACCTGCGCATCGACGTATTCCGGTCGTCGGGACCCGGTGGCCAGAGTGTTAACACGACCGACTCGGCGGTGCGGATCACGCACATCCCGACGGGGCTCGTCGTCAGCCAGCAGGACCAGAAGTCGCAGCTGCAGAACAAGCTCAAAGGGATGGAAGTCCTGCGCGCGCGCCTGCTCGACCTGCGAGTTTCGGAACAGGAGGCCGAGCGGTCGAAGATGCGAAAGACGCAGGTGGGCACGGGTGACCGCTCAGCGAAGATCCGGACGTACAACTTTCCGCAGAATCGGGTGACCGATCACCGCATCAACGTCACGCTCCACGAGCTGACACGCGTGCTCGGCGGAGATGTCGGGCCGCTCATCGAGGCGCTGAGCCTGGCCGACGTGGAGGAACGTCTTCGTGGTGGCTGAGACCGCGGTAGACGGTGCACTCGCATCGGCCGAGGCGACGCTGGCGCGCGCGAGCTGGCACGCCGCCGACTTCGAGAGCCCCGCCGCGGAAGCGCGCGCGCTTCTTGTCTCCCTCCTCGACGTGCGCCGCTCGTGGCCGATGCACCACGGTGACGAGCTGCTCGCGCCTGAGATCGTCGACGCACTGCGCCGTGCGGCCGAGCAGCGCGCACTCGGCGCGCCGATTCAATACGCGACGGGGCGGGCAGCCTTTCGACATCTCACGCTCGAGGTGGACAATCGCGTGCTGATTCCGCGCCCGGAGACCGAGGTGCTCGTCGATCTCGCGCTCGAGCGATGCAACGGGGGAACCGTGGTCGACGTCGGGACGGGGTCTGGGTGCATCGCGCTAGCGCTCGCGAGCGAGGGCCGGTTCGACCGCGTGATCGCGACCGACATCTCGGCCGGCGCGCTCAGTGTCGCGTGCGCCAACGCGGAGCGGCTTTGCGATTCGCTCCGGACACCGCTCGAGTTCCGCCTCGGGTCGCTCCTCGCGCCACTCGGCGGCGAGCAGGTGCGGATGGTGGTGTCCAACCCGCCGTACATCGCCGCGGCGGAGGCCGACGCGCTGCCAGCGCTCGTCAGGAACTGGGAGCCATCGATCGCACTCTTTTCTCCGGCGGACGGAATGGCGCACATTACGTCGCTGGCGCGCGACGCGGCCAGTGTGCTCGAGCGAGGGGGCT
Source organism: Gemmatimonadaceae bacterium (assembly GCA_031359795.1). Classification (GTDB taxonomy): domain Bacteria; phylum Gemmatimonadota; class Gemmatimonadetes; order Gemmatimonadales; family Gemmatimonadaceae; genus JABFXC01. The sequence continues at coordinate 702 of JANMAM010000078.1, read as the reverse complement.
GGCTGCTGCTCGAGGTCGATGCACGTCGCGCGCAGCTCGCCGTTGAAACAGTGAGCGCCGGGGGGTGGTATCAGGAGGTCGCGGTGCACCGCGACCTGACCGGGCGCGAGCGGTTCGTGATCGCGCGACGGAGCGCGGCGGAAGCGGTGCCTAACGTTACACATGTCCACGCGCCGGCAGGGGCGCAATCGGGAGCACGATGATCGACGACAAGGCGAAAGAGCTCGGCCGGCTGATCGGCCAGAGCAGCGAGTATCAGGCGGTGAAGCGCGCGAACGACCTTCTGACCGGAGACAAGTCGGCGGTCGAGCTCCTTCGCAGGATGGAGACGCTGCGCACGGACGCGCAGCAGCTGATCGAGCGCGGCGAACGGCCGAGCGACGAGATGGAGCAGAGTCTCGACACGCTGCTCGGACAGGTGCAGCAGAACGCGACCTATCAGCGTCTCGTCGTGGCGCAGGAGAACTACGACAAGATGATGATGAAGGTGAACGACTGGATCGTCGAAGGGATCAAGAAGGGGGCAACCAGCTCGATCATCACGCTCGGCTGATTCACGCGTGATGGAGAAGCCGCGAGGTCTGCTGCTGGTCGTCGAGGGACCGGAAGGGGCGGGCAAGTCCACTCAGGTTGCCCGGCTCGGTGCGTGGCTCGGGGAGCGTGGAGTTGCGCATCTCGAGCTGCGGGAGCCGGGAGGCACGC
>JANMAM010000215.1:0-4787 GCA_031359795.1 Gemmatimonadaceae bacterium | reverse complement strand
GGCGTGGCAGCGCACAACGCGGTCGCGCAGCTGCTGGCCGGGGAAAACGGGCTCGCGATCGAACTCGCGCCGCTGGTGACGCGAATCGCCACCGACACGACGCTCACGGCGGAGACACGCGGGCAGGTGCTCACGGCGGTGGGGCGGATCTCGGGCGAGCAGGGACTGTCTACCGCGACGACGATCTTCGCCCGGGTGAACCCCGCGCCGCCAGCACCGGTCGCCCCAGCGCCGCCGGCCTCGACGTCGGCCCCGGCTGGCACGCCCGCGGCCGGCGCGCCGGCACAGGTGATGACGAATCCGGTCGAGCTGGCGTGGCGGCGTTTCGTTGGGGCCAGGGAGCGCACCTGGCAGCTCGAGAAGTTCGCGGCGCTCGCCGGGAGCGATGATCCGGCGCAGCGCGTGCTCGGCTATGCGGTGCTCGTCGGGTCGGTGCGGAACCCGCGCTTCACCCCCGAGTTCGTGAGCAACTTCGTGAAGCCGGTGCTCGAGGCGGCGTGGTCGGACCCGACCGCCGCGGCGAGCCTGGTGCAGGCGATCCGGATCATGCGCGTCGACACCCAGTACGCCGACCAGATCAAGGCGCTTGGCAACACCGGAGGAAAGTGAGATGGACAAGACCCGTCGCGAGTTCCTCAAGGACGCCGCCGCGTTAGGCGCCGGTGCGCTGGTGGTTGGCGCCTGCAGTCGCCCGGCGAGTGCAGCCGCGTCCGTGGTCGCGAGCGCATCGCTCGCGCGCCCATCGGTCGACAACGCCGGCATACAATTGTGGACCGTCCGCGATCGCATGACCGCGGATTTCGAGGGAACGCTCGCCCGGATCGCGGAGATCGGGTATCGCGAGGTGGAGTTCGTCGGCTACGGTGACAAGTCGCCGGAGGCGGTGCGGGCGATTCTCGACCGGCTCGGCCTGAGGGCGCCGAGCACGCACGTCGGGCTCAAGCCCGGCCCCGATCTCGAGCGGCAACTCGCCGGCTACCAGGCGATGGGTCACCGCTACGCGGCCGTGAATGTGCCGAGGCCGGCCGGCGCGCCTAACGCGTGGCCGCCACCGCCGCCGACGCTCGACTCGGTGCGCCGCGAGATAGCCGTCCAGAACGAGGTCGGCCGGGTCGCAAAGCCGTACGGGATCAAGGCGCTCGTGCACAATCACACCATGGAGTTCGCGTTCCTCCCCGACGGCCGAACGTCGCACGACGTGATGCTCGCCGAGCTCGATCCGTCGCTGGTCGTGCTGGAGCTGGACATCGGGTGGGCGACCGTTGCCGGGCAGAATGCGCAGTCGCTGTTCACGGCGCATCCGGGGCGGTATCCGCTCTGGCATGTGAAGGACATGGCAGCCCTCGCCGCGGTGAACACGAACGGGAGCGATCAGATGGCGCGGATGCGCGCGGCGAAGATTGTCCCGGTCGGACAGGGAGAGATCGACTACGGACCAATCTTCGCGCGCTCGGGTACCGCTGGGCTCGACCATTTCTTCGTCGAGCAGGACACGGCACCGGACAGCGGCGACTCGGTCGCGTCCGCGCGGACGAGCTTCGAGGCGCTGCGCAGGATTCTCGAGGGATGACGGAGCAGGATTGAAGATGCGTGCAGACCAGACGCGCCGAAGGGCGCTCGCGGTCGCGGCGATCGCGGCCGTGGCCGCATTCGCGCCTAACGGCGTAGCGGGCGCGCAGGCGCCGGCAGCGAAAGCCGCTGTGACCCGGCCGCCACGCACCGGTGCGCAGATCTTCGCCTCCACCTGTGCCGCCTGCCACCAGGCACAGGGCGAGGGTACCAACGTCTACCCGCCACTCGCCGAGAGCGACTGGGTGACCGGGACCGAGTCGCGACTCGTCCGCATCATCCTGCACGGGCTCGTTGGCGACGTCGAAGTGCAAGGTCAGGTCTACAACGGCGCGATGCCCGGGTGGGGCCCGACGCTGACCGACGCGGAAATCGCCGCCGTCGCGACGTACATCCGGTCGAGCTTCGGGAACCAGGCGGCTCCGATCAGCACGGCACTCGTGACACAGGCGCGAGCGGCGCACGCCGGACGCACGACGCCCTGGACGGTGACCGAGCTGCTGCTGATGAAAGCCGGCGAGAAGAACTCGGGCACGCACTGACAACAGAGCCTGCCGCGCGCTCGATGGTGGGTCGTTCGCTGGGGGCAAGCGGGGCGAGACCATCTCACCGGGGTGCCCCCACTTTGCAGTCCCCTGTGGTTTAACAGCTGTTGCCTGAGCAAAAGCATTAACCACAGGGGTCACAGGGCTGGAGCGGTGCGTCTATCAGCGGACCCTGGACCTTGTTGGGGCAAGCGGGGCGAGATCATCTCACCCAGTCGCCCTAGTCAGTTCGACGATCAGGCGCGATCAGCGCCGCGACTCGATTCCCACCGTCAGCACTCGTCCCGCTGCCGGATAGAGGAGCAGGGTGCCGCTCCCTCCCGGATCGGGAAAGCCGGTGGTGCTGTACTCGCGGTCGAGCAGGTTGCGGACGTCGACGGTGAGCCTGACGTTGGCGAGCGGATACGACGCGCGCACGTCGAGCCGCGTCGATGCCCCGAGCGGGCGTTCGTTGGCATCGTCGAGCCAGGTGTGACGCATCGTCGTCGCCGCCAGCGCGAGCCCGAGTCCGTGCGATGGAGCACGCGTCAGGCCTAACGCGACGACGTCGCGCGGCACCGCCTTCAGCTGGCGCCCGGCGTTCTCGCCGAGGCGGGATGTCGCGCCCTGGTGCGTGTAGTTGACGAAGCCACTCGTGCTCCGCGACGCCTCGAGGACCAGTCCGGCTTCGATGCCGCGGTGCCGGCTGCGGCCGATGTTCACGTACTTGAGCTGCTGAAGATCGAAGTCGAGCTCGTCGCGCATGTCCATCTGGTAGACCGACAACGCGAGGCGCGCCTGCAACTGTTCCGGAATGAGCGCGCCCCGATGGTAGAGCCCCGCCTCGACGCTCGTGCCGTACTGCGGAACGAGTCCGGTGTTGGAGGTGGTCACCTGGTAGGGCGGGAAGGGGACCGGGATGGCGCGCTGGTCGAACAGCTGATCCATCGTCGGAGCCTTGAAGGAGCGGCCCGCCGCGAGGTAGACATGGCCGGTCTGGAGCGGGCCGTCGATCCAGCGCAGGTTGACACCGGCGCGCGGGCTCACCGCCACCTGCGTCGAGTGGAACTCCTGCTCCGTGCTCGGTGCGAGCGGCGTGAACCGGTCGCCGATGCGGTCGATGCGGCCCCCCAGCGTCAGGCGCAGCGCATCGGCAGGCGACGCCTCCCAGTTAGCGAACGCCGCGACGCTCTCGCGCCGGCCGCGGCCACGCGCCGTGACGTCGCCCTCCGTGCCGCTCGCGTCGGCGAAGGCGGCCGAGTCTCCGGTGACGACAGGCTGATAGGTCGTCATCAACCGGCCGAGCGACATGTCCGCGCCGAGCACGAACCGGTTCGCGAGCCCGGCAAAGTTGCCTGACGTTTCGACCTGGACCGATCCGATGATGCGCGACGCCCCGAGGGTGCGCGCCTGCGCGTCCGCGAAATCGGCGGAGAGTGGTACGGTGCGCAGCGCATCGCTGGTGGCGAGCTCGCCGGTCAGGTATCCGCGCACGCGCGATGTCTTCGACGCGCGGCCCACGCCGTCGAGCGTCAGGCGGTGGACGCGCTCGGTCGTTTCGTCGAAGCGGAAGAGGGGTGATGCGGCCGTTCGCGACGCCGTCAGCTCGGACTCGGTGAGCGGGCCCGGATCGTCGAAGCGTCGCTCGTGCTCGAGCACCGACAGCGCGAGTGATCCGCGCCCTGAATGAAGCAGCTCGACGGATCCGCCGGCAGTACCGGAGCGACGACGTTCGTGCGCGCGGTAGCCCCCTGTCTGCCGGAAATTACCGAAGGCAGAGGCGGCGCGGCCGCCGATGTCGCCGCCTAACGCGCCACCGGCGCGAAGGGTACCGAGCTCACCACCCTCGACGCGCCAGGCTTCGCGCACGCGCTGTCCCGGCGCGCGGCGCGTGATCAGGTTCACCACTCCGCCGACGGCCGCGTCGCCATACGCCGCCGAGGCGCCGCCGCGCACGATCTCGATCGCGTCGAGTGCGACGAGCGGTACGAGGTCCCAATTCACCTGCCCCGTCGCGAGCCCGGTGAGCGGGACACCGTCGAGCAGCACGGTCACGTACTCCGTTTCGCCGCCGCCATAGAAGCCACGGATGGCGAGGCGAGGCGCGTCACCGAGTGCGTCGGAGTGGAGGACCACCATTCCTGGCACGAGCGCGAGGGCGCCCGCGACCGTCGACACGGGAAGGCGCCGGAGCTCACCGGCCGAAAGGCGCGTCACCGCCGATGCACTCGACGCGAGGTCGACGCCCTGTCGCTCGGCGGTCACGACGACGGCCTCGAGGCGGTGTTCACGAGTCGTGTCGCGACGCGCGATTGAGTCGATGCCCTGTGCATCGGCGTTCCGAACGGCAATCGCGGCGGCGAGAACGACGGCAACGCGGGCGAAGAAGAGAGCGGCGGCGAGCGGCTTCATGAGTCTTGATGGTGGATTGCGCCGCGCCACCTCGGCCCGACACGGTAGCATAAGCGCGGGGCATCGCCAGTCAAACCCTCACGGAGTCGAGCGATGGCGGAACTTTTCCCGGGTGCAGCGGCTTCCCTCGTCCGTCACGTCCGACCAGGGAGGCGGTGTGGGTCACGATTCGGTCGCAGCGCTGCTCAACGCACATCCCTTCGCTGTCATTCCGCTGATCTTCGCTGGCGGGGTGCTGACGAGCCTAACGCCATGCATCTATCCGATGATCCCGATCACCGC
>JANMAM010000206.1:0-2554 GCA_031359795.1 Gemmatimonadaceae bacterium | reverse complement strand
CTTCGCCACACGGCTCCACGCGGAGCAAAGAGCGACAGGCGCTCCTCGCGGGGCGGACCAGTCGGGCGCGGCGGCTGTGCGGGACTAGTCACGTCTCACACGCAACACGATGGGTGCGGGAGCCGCGGGCACCGTCGTTCGAGCCACCGCGCGCGCAGCGTCGACGAGAGCTTCCGCGGCATTGACGGCGGTGTATGCCGAGACGCGTCTGCGAGCAGCCTCGCCCATCGGCTGACCGATTGAAAGCGAACGCCGGATCTCGTCGAGGGCGTCCGCGAGCGACTTCACATCGCCGACGCGATGGATGAACCCGGTGACGCCGTCAGCGACGAGATCCGGAGCCGAACCTACGGTCTCTGCCACCACCACGGGCAATCCGCTCGCCATCGCCTCGTTCACGACCATCCCCCAGGTCTCGCTCTCCGATGGAAGCGCAAGCACGTCCGCGCTCGCGTAGACGTCCGGGAGTCCTCCCTGGTTCACGAATCCCAGGAACGTGGCGTTGACGCCAAGGCGGGTTGCCTCAGCCTCGCACTCTGCACGCAGTGCACCATCGCCGGCGACAAGCAAATGCACCTTTGATTCTGCCGCTGCGCGAACAAGGTCGATTGGCCGTTTTTCCGACATCAATTTGCCGACGAAAACGCACACGAACGCATCGCGCGGAATCCCCCACGCCGCACGGATCTGGTCACGCGTGCGACCGGTCCGACCCGAGCGCGCGAAAAAATCGTTGTCCGCGAAGTGAGGCACGCGAAATATTCGCTTCGCTCCGTAATACGCGAAGTACTCCTCGGATCGAATCCCAACGGCAAGGCACGCATCGACCCTTTGCAGGAACAGCGGGTAAAGGGCCCGCTTGATCGCTCGCTTGACCGGTGACTCCGAAGGCCTGAGATACGAATCTCCTCGGACCAGCAGCGGTGTTCCGCTCATGAGACAGGCAGCAATCCCCTGGACCAGCGTGCGTGCATGCCAGCCGGTGACGAGAAAGGCGTCGAAGCGCCCGCGCTGAACGTACCGCCGGATCGCGGGGGTATCATATCCGTTGAAGCCCGTACCCTTCGCCGCCGCGCGGTTCTCCAGAAGTACGCTCTCGTAGCCCGCGAGCAAGTCGACGTCCCATGAAAACGGGACACCGAATCCTTGACCTTGCTGCTGCGGAGTGGGAAGGTGCGCGTAGAAAACCTTCAACTTCACGTCCGGCCGCGCGGCGAGCGCGCGATAAAGTGGCGCCTGATACTGCACAGGGTGCGTCGATAGCACGCCGAGCCGAAGCCGGGTCACGGCCGGCCACCCCCGGCAGCAGCACGTCGATCGACGATTCCCGTCATGACGTCGTACATGTGCTCCGTCGTGGCACGCGCGGAGAAGGGCTCGAGCTGCTCGAGCCGCGGGACAGCCGGAGGACCGCCGACCCTTCGCAGCGCCGACCGGAGCGCCGAGGCGAACGCGGCCACGCGTTGTTCTGCGCGATCGGTATCGGAGTAGGTAACAAGGTCGCCGACGCCGGAGTCGCGGACGATACCGCATACAGAGCTCGCCTCGTGGTACGCTGCGAAAACTGGGCGACCCGACAGCAATATAGGAAAAATCTTGGAAGCGGTATAGTGCTGTTCGCTGCTGCCTAACGCGAGGACCACGGTGGCCGAAGTGAGGAGATTCATGGCGTCGAGATACGAAACGCGGCGCGGGTGCTCGGCAACGATGTCGCTCAGCCCCATCTCGCGCGCGGTCGGAAGGACCAGCGGCTCGACGGCATTCGGGTCGTATGTCGTTCCGAAGAAGTGCACGCGGAGTCGGTTGCCAATCGCGGGATCCTCGGCGCGGATCGCCAGTACCGCTTGGAAAAACGCCCGTAGCGTCTCGTACCCGTGCGGAAGCATGGCGCCTACGTAGACGAGATGAATGTTCCCGTCACTCGCCTGCCACCATGAATTGGCACGCGGGTAGGCACGCAGTACCTCGAAATCGTGCGGCTCGAAACCGAAGGGCACCGCGCTGAAGCGGTCCGCCGGTATTTCCGGATGGCGAGCGCGAATCCCGTCGTTTGTCCCGTCTGAGACGGCGAAAATGTGCGCCGCGGGTCGGACCACCCAGGGCTCGAATGACGCCGCAAGCTGACGAGCCCAATAGATCTTGCGCCTCGGGCTGTCCTGCTCAGGCGTAAGGGCGTGGACCCACGGATCGGTGTAGTCCAGCACGTACGGGATGTTGAAGCGCGAACGGAGGTAAGGTCCGAGAAGGAACTGGTAATACGGCGGACCTGGTATGTAGGCGATGTCCGGTTTCCGCGCGCGAATCAGCTCCGGCAGCCGGCGCCTCATTTCGAAATAGGAGCGCATGGAGATGTCGCCGATGCCGATTCGCCGGGCGACGCGTTTTTCGATCGCGCCGGTCTCAAAAATCGTGATGTCGTTAGGCACCAGCCGCCGGAGCTCTTCGTCAATCGGCTCCGCATGGTGCCGCTCGGCCGCGGTGAGCACATCGCAACGCCATCCGTGGACCGACGCGTAACGCGCGACAAAACGCCAGCGGTGCCCCGACGCGGATG
>JANMAM010000178.1:0-10619 GCA_031359795.1 Gemmatimonadaceae bacterium | reverse complement strand
GCAGCCGCGCCTTCGCGCGCGCTCGCCGTCACGTTGCTCGCGCTGTCGGCAACCGCATCGGCGCAGACTCCTTCGCCCGCGCCACCATCGTCCGAAACATCGGCGCCCGCGGCGAGCGCGCGACCCGCTGGCCGCGTCGCCGACATCGCGTTCTGGTCGCAGATGCTCGGCACGACCAAGCATGCGCGCGTCTACCTGCCCCCCTCCTACGACGCGAACACGCGCCGCTATCCGGTCGCCTACTATCTGCACGGCGTCGGAGGAGACGAAACAAACTGGAGCATGCAGGGCCGGCTCGGCGCGACGATGGACTCGCTGGTGGCGACCGGGGTGGCCGAGATGATTGTCGTCATGCCCGACGGTGACGACGGCTGGTACACGACGTGGAATTCGCTCGGGAATTTCAGCGAGTGCAACCGCAATCCATCCCGGCGCGAGAGCGCAACGACCTACTGCGTGCCGTGGCCCAAGTACGACGACTACATCGCGCGCGACATCGTCGCCCACATCGATTCGACCTACCGCACGATCGCCGACCGCGCGCATCGCGGCATCGCCGGCCTGAGCATGGGCGGCTACGGCGCGGTCTCACTGGCGTTAGGCTACCCGGACGTATTCTCCGCCGCCGCCAGCCACTCTGGTGTGCTCGCCCCCCTGCTCGGCATGCCGCACGACAGCATGCCGATTCGTGCGCGTGACGCGCGCGACATCGACGACATGCGCACCCGCTGGCCCGCCTACGCCTGGCCCGGCCTCAGCCTGACGTTCGGGGGCCGTGACATGTACGGCTGGTGGGCGCGAGATCCTCAACGAATCGCGCGCCGCGCGCTCGACGGCGGGCGACCGCTGCCTCGGTTCTTCGTCGACGTCGGCACTGAGGATGCCTTTCTCGCCGAGAACAGGGAATTCGTTGCCGGTGCGAAAGCATTGGGGGCTTCGGTTGAATACCACGAGTGGCCTGGAGCGCATGACTGGGCTTATTGGCGCGCGCATCTGCCGCAGTCGCTGGTCTGGATGAGCATGAGGATCGGGAGCGGGCTGTAGCACCGCGATGCCCGCGAGTGCGCATCCGCGCGCGAGTCCTCGCGGTGTGGACGCGCCTTTCGCGGCGCCGACCTCAGTCGTATGTTGGGCGCAATGCCCAGTTACTTCCCGCGCCAGACGGTCTCATGGACGGTCGAGGAGCCCGCGGCGTTCCGGAAGCTCACGCTTTCGGTCGTCGAGATGGGCCTCATCACTGGCGTCGTGCTGCGTTTATATCGCGCCGTGGTGCTCACGCACGGGGCGAACAGCTGGGTGTATTTCGGGCTGACGGCGGCGTTCGGGGCGATACTCCTGTTCGGCATGGCGACGGCGCATCTCGCCAACTTTCCGATCAGGCACTGGGTCTGGCGCGCCCCCCTGTTCGCCGCACTCGAGATAGCCGGTGAGCTGCTCGCGAGCCTGGCCCTGATCGCGGTTCACCGCGAGCGCGTAGGCAGCCTCGGCGCGACGTTCAGCGACTGGCCACCGATGGCGGCAGACCTTGTGATCTGGCGACTGATCCCGGTTGCGGTGTTCACGCTGCTCCTCGCGCTCGTCGTTCAGCTCGTGCGCGTCCTCCTCCTCCGGCACGAAGACCGCGATCATACCCTCACGGCGATCCACGAGGAAAACGAGGAACGCGCCGCCGAGGAAGCCGGGCACTAGCGCGAGCGTTATCTTTCGGGATGAGGATTCACAACAAGCGGCTCATCGTCGTGGGCGACCGTGTCCTCGTGAAGGTCGAGGACGGGGAAGAGCGCACGAACGTCGGACTGATTCTTCCGGCGAGCGCCGTGGACTCGCAGGCCGTACAGGGCGGCCGGATCGTCGCGACCGGCCCTGGCCTCCCGATGCCTGACTTCGTCGAGAACAGCGACGAGCCGTGGCGGATTGGAACGAGCCGCCGCGAAACGAAGTTTGTTCCGATGCAGGCGCGGGTCGGCGACTATGCGATGTTCTTCCGCAAGGCGTCGGTCGAGATGACGTTCGAGCAGGAGCGCTACCTGGTGGTGCCGCAGTCGGCGATCCTCGCCCTCGTGCGCCATGCGGAGAACGACGAATAGCGCAGTACGAGCAGGGCAGGACCACAGGCATTCGAGGAGGATGGGCAGATGTACGATGAAAGAATGATCACGCCGATGCGCCAGGAGCTGACGCGCCACGGAGTCGAAGAGATGAAGACGCCCGAAGAGGTGGACGCGAAGTTGAAGGACGCCCGGGGTACGACGCTGCTCGTCGTCAACTCGATGTGCGGCTGTGCAGCCCGCAATGCGCGTCCCGCGGTCACCAGGGCGATCCAGAGCCCGAACAAGCCCGATGTGCTGACGACGGTATTCGCGGGGCAGGACACCGCCGCCACGGCGCGCGCACGGAGCTACATCACCGGCTACGCACCGTCGTCACCATCGATCGCGCTGCTCAAGGACGGGAAGCTGGTCTACATGCTCGAGCGTCATCAGATCGAAAGCCGCACCGCCGAAGCGATCGCGAAGGATCTCGAAGGTGCGTTCGAGAAGTTCTGCGCGCAAACCACTACTACCGCCAGTCGCTAACCTTTAGAACCAGCTTCGGCGGGGGCCAGGGACCAGGAGTTAGGCACGGCGGTGCGCCGTTCCTGGCCCCTGGTCCCTGGCCCCCGTGTTCGTTGCCCAACGACCACGGCGCTGCATTCCGGCATGACCTCTGCAAACACAAAGCTGACCGGGGCGACGGAGGCTCCGCGTACGCTACCCAACGGAGGATGCAGCAATGGAACGGAATCCGAACGACAATCTCAATTCCCAGAGCGGATCGAGCAGCACCGGGGCGGGCCCCGAGTCCGGCTACGAGTCGGGCAGTGGCGCTGGCTCGTCGAGCGACACCTTCGGCGGCTCAGGGTTCAGCTCGGGATCGTCAGGCAGCGGCAGCTTCGGCGGCAGCACGGATTCCTTTGCCGACAAGGCGAAGGACGGGCTGAGCGACGCGAAGGACAAGGCGAAGAGCGGCCTCTCCGGCGCGAAGGACAAGGCGACCGAGCTGAAGGCGACACTCGCCGACAAGCTCGAGGCAGGCGCGACAAAGCTTCGCTCGCAGCAGACGGGCGGCAGCTACGCGGGCGCGAGCGGAGGCACGGCGAGCTATGCGGGCGACCAGGGCCAGCTCGGCCAGCTGAGCGGCAAGCTCGCGACGGGCATGCAGGGCACCGCTGACTTCCTCCGCAATGCCGACATCGACCAGATGAAGTCGGGTGTCGAGAAGCAGGTCAAGGAGAATCCGGGCCGCTCGCTGCTGATCGCGGCAGGCCTCGGCTACATCCTCGGCAAAGTCTTCCGGAAGTAGGGGGCCGCGATGGCTGTCGATCATAACGGCGGCCGCAGGGGCGTCGGTGCTCTCCTCCGCGATCTCGCGGAGGGGAGCGCTGGCCTCGTACGCAACGAGGTGAAGCTCGCGCGAATCGAGGTGAGCGGCATCGCCCGTGGCGTCGGCCTCGGAACCGCGATGGTTGCCAGTGGAGGAGTGTTCGCCCTCCTTGGCACCCTCGCGCTCTTCACCGGAATCGTACTGCTCGGCGGTGACCAGTGGCTGCGCGACCGCTACTGGCTGGCCGCCCTGTTCTTCACCGTGATCGCCTTCGCGGTCGCATTCATCTTCGTCAGGCGGGGACGCGCAGCGCTCGCCCCCGCCAACCTCGCCCCGGACCAGACGGTGGCATCGCTCAAGGAGGACAAGGAATGGCTGAAACAACGGCTGACGTCCGGCGGGACATCGAACTGACGCGCGAGCGGATGTCGGACACGCTCACGCAACTCGAGCACAAGCTCAACGTCATGCAGGTCGTGAAGGATCACCCGTGGCCGGCCCTCGCAGTCGCCGTCGCCGCCGGTGCCCTCCTCGCTGGCTCACGCTCCGACGTAAGGGCCGCCGCCGCAACCGTCGGTGCGACCAGGGGCGCAAGCAACAAGGTGGGCCAGCTGCTCGACGACGCCGTCGCGAGCCTCGTCGGCGGCGTGCACGGCGCCTTCCAGAGCAAGCTCGAAAGCTGGGTCAACGAGCTCAAGTCGTCACTCGGTGCAACGAACACCAGCGACAGCACACACGGCGGCAACCGTGCGGGCGCACAGCTCGGCTCGGGCAACGGCGCCTCGTCACGCAACTTCGAGGCAACGTCGGCAGCGACAGCCGGAACGCTTGGCGCACCGGACAGCGGGGGACTGCGGGCAGACTGACGCCCGGTTGTGGAATACCTAACGGCCGGAAGCTGACAGCTTCCGGCCGTTAGGCGTTTGCGGGGGTTGCGGCTTGGCAGTTTCGCTGTTCTCGGGTTGGCGCTGCAGGAAGCAGCGAGAGGCGGGGTGGCGACATTGACGCTGCTTGAAGCAGCGATAGGCGTGGTGGCGACATCGACGCTGCACGACGCAGCGAGAGGCGGGGTGGCGACATTGACGCTGCACGACGCAGCGAGAGGCGGGGTGGCGAGGCAGCACGGCAGGCGGTAAACGAAGCTGACCTGCCACCGCGGAACTGCAACGGCGAGGCTGTTTGCCGCGTGGCAGGGCGGTTTCGAGCAGCGGAATTTTCGCCACGCCGCCTCTCGCTGCTTCGAGCAGCGTAAATTTCGCCACGCCGCCTCTCGCTGCTTCGAGCAGCGTCGGTTTCGCCACGCCGCCTCTCGCTGCCTCGTGCAGCGCTGTACCGCCTTGTCGCCTACTTCTGCTTCACTGGCCTTGGCGTCCCCGCGTGCGACGGGCTCGTCGACGGTGGATCACTTGCCGGGAAGCTCTCCTCGGACGCCTCGTCAACCACGTCGTCCTCGCTTGGCTTCCCGTCCGCGTCGCGCGGGATGTTCTGCTTTTTCGCTTGTTCGCTCATCACGTTCTCCTCAGTCGTCTCGCATCAGGCTTCCAACCTCATTCCCTCGCAATTCGAAGTCCATCCCCCCCGGGCCTCAGCTCCGCCGCAGCCAGCGCGACAGCTCGCGCAGCGACGGACGCTTTCCGTACATCAGCAGCCCCGTGCGGTAGATCCGCGACGCCAGCCAGATCGCGGCGGCGATCGCCACCACCATCGACGCCAGCGACGCCGCGACCTGCGTCCACGGGACCGATACGAGGCTGAGGCGCAGCGGCATCAGGATCGGAGCCGAGAAGGGGAAGATCGATGCGATCGTCGCGAGCTTCGTACCGGGGTTGAGCAGGACTGGCTGGATGAGGATCGCGGTCGACACGAGCAGCAACGTCACCGGCTGCTGCGCCTGTTGCGCTTCCTGGTCGCTGTTGACCATCGCCCCGATCGCCGCGAACAGCGCCGAGTAGAGCATGAAGCCGAGGACGAAGAACAGCAGCAGCAGCGCGAGTACGCTCGGCGCGATCGAGGGAAGGCTGAGCGACGTCGAGGTGAGATGCAGTGCGTTCATCACCGGTTCGCGGATCTTCATGATCAGCAGCGAACCGACGACCCAGAGGATCTGCTGCGTGATCCCGACCGCGCCGACGCCGAGCACCTTGCCGGCGAGCAGTGTGTCGGTCGAGACGCTCGACACCACCACTTCGGCGACGCGCGTCTGTTTCTCCTCGAGGACGCCGCGCAGCACGTTCTGCCCGTAGATGAAGATCGACATGTAGAGGAGGAAGGCGAGCGAGAAGGCGAAGATGTACTTCACGATGCCGCCTTTCCCCTCGCGGCCGCGGTCGCCGATCTGCTCGGCCTCGAGTTCGATCCGCCTGGTGTTGACGAGGCTCGTCACGCGCTCGGCGTCCATTCCCGCGCGCTCGAGCCGTGTCGCGAGAATTCCCTGCCTGACGGCCGCCTCGATCCGGCCGATATCGGGGAGAGACGAGGCGTTGCGCCCCGCATAGCGCGTCTCGGTCGCGTCGAGGATGTTCGGCCCGAGCACGAGGTATCCGCGCGTCTCCTTCTTCACCACCGCATCGGTCGCCGCCAGCTCGGCCGCCGCGAGCTGCGCCGTGTCGAGCAGGATGATCTGGGTGGAGGAGGTGTCATTGGACATGACGCCGCCGCCTAACGCGAGGTTGATGCGCTTGCCGAGCCCGGACCCTGACGCATCGAGGATCTGGATGTGCGCGATGTTCTCCGAGTCCATGCTCTTGCTCGCGAGCCAGATCGGAAGCAGCGTCAGCGCGCCGAAGAGGATCGGCGTGAAGAGCGTCGAGAAGATGAACCACTTCGTGCGAACGCGCTCGAGATATTCGCGCTTGATGACTGCCCAGAGTCTAGCCATGTCCGCTCATCCCCGCTTCGACTCCGGTTGCCCCGACTTTCTCGAGGAAGATGCTGTGCAGCGACGGCTGCACGCGCTCGAAGCGCTGGATCGGCGCGCCGGCTTCCACCAGGCGGCGCAGCAGCACGTTCGCGTCCGCACCAGGCGCCAGCACCAGCTCGTAGAAGCGGTTCGAGTCGTCGGCCTCGCTGACCAGCGATTCGTCGGCGAGAATCGCCTTCACCGCCGGCGAGACGTCGCCGTCGAGCGCGAGCGCGATCGTCCGCTCGCCGTGCGCGGCGCGCACTTCGCTGACCGCGCCATCGAGCACCTTCTCGCCCTTCGCGATGATGCACACCGAGTCGCACAGCCGCTCGGCGTTCTCCATGATGTGCGTGCTGAAGATGACCGTCTTCCCGCGCCGCTTGAGGTCGACGACGGTATCCTTGAGCGCCTGCGCATTCACCGGATCGAGTCCGCTGAACGGCTCGTCGAGGATGACCAGGTCGGGATCGTGAAGCAGCGCGCCGATGAACTGCACCTTCTGCTGCATCCCGCGCGACAGCTCGTCCACCTTCGCCAGTCCCCAGTCCTTCTCGGGAGTCCGCAACCCGAGCCGCTCGAGCCAGATGGTGATCCGTGAGTCTGCCTCACGGCCACTCAGGCCCTTCAACTCGCCGAGAAACTTGAGCACGCGCCGGACCTGCATCTTCTTGTAGAGCCCACGCTCTTCCGGCAGGTAGCCGACGCGATCCTGGATGGTGCGGTCGCGATGCATGCTGCCGAGGACGGAGATCGTTCCGCTGTCGGGCGCGATGATGTCGAGAATCATGCGGATCGTCGTCGTCTTCCCGGCACCGTTGGGGCCGAGGAGTCCGTAGACGCTGCCGCGCGGAATCACGAGCGAGAGGTCGCGCACCGCAACGTGCGCGTCGTACCGCTTCGCGACGTTGCGGATCTCGATTGCTGGTTCGGGCATGGGCTCTGGGTGCGCTTGAAGTGACGCGTGTGCAAGGTACAATGAGGGCGATTGCCCCGCACGGGCCCACCGGTATGCACCGGGTAAGCGCGCGATTCCTTGTCGCGAGGCGTCCGCGCGCGGATATTGGCGGCATGAGATTGCCCGCGCGACATCGCACGCTCGCCCGCCGCCTTACCAGTGCACGGAGACCGATCTCGCTCGCGGCGCTGGTCGCGAGTGCGATCGCTGCAGCGCCCGGCTGCGACTCACGTGTCGGATCTTCCGATTCGTCGCGCGCGACAGACCCGCCCGGTCCACTGGTCGTCCTCCATGCCGGAAGCCTCGCGCGCCCGATGCGCGCCGCCCTCGACAGCTTTACCGCGCGAACGCAGGTCCCGGTTGTCATCTCGAGCGCGGGCAGCCTCGAGGCGGCGCGCCGCATCACCGAGCTGCACGACGTCCCCGACCTGATTGCCCTCGCCGACGAAGAAGTCTTCACGTCGATGTTGATGCCGGAGTATCTCGACTCGTACATCGTGTTCGCCCGTAACCGGATGGTCATCGCGACCTCGCCGCGCCACGCGAGCGACAACATCGATTCGACCAGCTGGTATCGCGCGCTCTCCGCCGCGCGCGTCGAGGTCGGACGCTCGGATCCGGATCTCGACCCCGCCGGTTACCGCGCCCTGATCGTGCTCCGACTCGCCGAACGCATGTACGGCCAGCCCGGACTCGAGCGCGCGGTGCTCGCCCGATCGCCCGCGCGCAACATGAGGCCGAAGTCCTCCGATCTCGCAGCCCTCCTCGAGACCGGCGCACTCGACTTCGCATTCGTCTACGAATCCTCGGCCCGCGCCGCGGGACTGCACTGGATTGCATTGCCGTCGGCGATCAACCTCGGGGATGACTCGCAGGCAGCTGCGTATGCGAGCGCCGAGGTGCGAGTGACCGGCCGCCAGCGCGGCGACTCGCTGACGATGCACGGCGCGCCGATTCGCTACGCGTTCGCGGTGCCCCGCGGCGCGCCGCACCCGCGGGGAGCGAGCATGCTTGCCCAGTTCCTTTACTCGGCCGACGGGCTCGGCGCGATGCGAGCCGCGGGGCTCGACGTCATGACGCCGCGGATCGTCGGTTCACCGTCGTCCCCACGAGCAGCGACGGCCGCGCCGCGGGTGCCATGACCGATCGCGCGACTCAGCGCGTCGCCACGGTCGTCTCAGGCGGAGCGGCATCGCTGCTCCTCCTCTTTCTCGCGGTACCGACGCTGGCGCTCGTCACCCGAGGCGGCGCCAGCGGGTTGCACGGACTCTTCGCCGACGGCGAGCTTCGGTCGGCGATCGGGCTGACCGTTCTCGCCGCGACCGCCAGCACGCTGCTGGCGGTCGCGTTAGGCACCCCACTGGCCTGGTGGCTCGCCCGTCGCGACTTCCCGGGGCGCTCGCTGATCGACGCGCTGCTCGACATTCCGCTGCTGATTCCGCATCCGGTCGCTGGAATCGCGCTGCTGCTCGTCCTGTCGCGCGACTCGCCCGTCGGTGCGGCGCTGCTCGCGGCCGGCGTGCGGATCGTCAGTACGCCGCTCGGGATCGTCGCCGCGATGCTCTTCGTCTCGGCGCCCCTCTACGTCAGCGCGGCACGCGAAGCGATTGCTCGTGTCGACGTGCGCTATGAAGGCGTCGCCCGCACGTTAGGCGACACGCCGTGGCGCGCGCTGCGACGGGTGACGCTGCCACTGGCGCGTCGCGGACTTCTCGCCGGCGCGGTCGTGTCGTGGGCGCGAGCGTCGAGCGAGTTCGGCGCGATCGTGATTCTCGCGTATCACCCGCGCGTCGCCAGCGTGTTGAGCTACGACCGGCTGACGAGCTACGGCCTGCGCGAAGCGCTCCCGGTTGCGGCGGCGCTGGTGATCGTTGCTCTCGTTCCGCTCGTGCTTCTCCGCACGCTGGGGAGGGGCCAGGGGCCGGGGTCCCGGTGAGCATCGCGCTCGATGCGGTAACCGTCAGGCAGGGCTCATTCACGCTCGAGCAGGCAACGCTCGCGGTGCCGGACGGCGCATATGGCGTCGTACTCGGCGCGGCGGGCTCGGGCAAGACGACGTTGCTCGAAGCGGTTGCCGGAATTCGCGGCACCGCTGCAGGCGCTGTGCGCATCCGAGGCACCGAGGTGACCGCACTGTCACCGGAAGCGCGCGGCGTTGGCATGGTCTATCAGCAGTCGCTGCTGTTTCCGCACCTTGGCGTGGCCGCGAACATCGCCTACGGCGCGCGCAGTGACGCCGCGGTGAATGACGCGGTCGCGCGCACGGGAACGAGCGCGCTGCTCGGTCGCGGTGTGACGACACTGAGCGGGGGCGAGCAGCAGCTCGTCGCGCTCGCCCGCGCAATCGCCAGCGAGCCGCACGTGCTGTTGCTGGACGAACCCTTCGCCGCGCTCGATCCACCGCGGCGCGCGGCGATGCGGCGGATGACCCGGGCGCTGCAGCGGGAGCGCGGGATCACCGTCCTCCATGTCACTCACGATGTGAACGAGGCCGCTCTCCTCGCCGACACTCTCGCGGTGCTCGACGGCGGCCGCATCCTGCAGCACGGCGTCGCGACCGAACTCTTTGCCCATCCCGCCACCGGCCGCGTCGCCGAGCTGCTCGGCGCCGAGAACGTATTGTCCGCGATCGCGACGACTGCCCTCGACGGCTCGGTCGTACTGAGCGCAGGCCGCCTCACGATCCACGCAATCGCACCCGAGGCAACAGTGCCTGACGGCAGCGTGCACGCGGTGATCGGCGCCGACGAGATCACCCTCTCACGCCAGGCGAAGGAGTCGTCGGCACGGAACAGCTTCGGCGGGCGGGTGACGGCGATCAGCGGAAGTGGCGCGCTCGTTCGCGTCGAGCTCGACGTCTCGGGAACGCCGCTCGTCGCGGTAATCACGTCGGGCGCGGCGCGGGAGCTCGCTCTCGCACCCGGCGCGCGAGTTTACCTGGCATTCAAGGCGACCGCGGTCCGGATCTGCTGACCACGTTCGCCAGCGGAGCTACATCCCGACCTCGACAGCGAGGAAGTCGTGCGGCCACGACGCGCGGATCCCGCCCATCCTGACGAGCGTGGTCACCTGTGCCCAGTGGCGTACGCCGTGGGTGACGGTCTGCACGAGAAGCTTCCGCCTCGTCATCGTCACCGTGCCGGCGCTGAGGGTGGGGAAGGTGAGCGTCCCGTCGAGCGAGGCCTCGCTCGCTCCCCCCAGGTAGCGGTCGATCTTTGCCCGCGCCTCGGCGCCTAACGCGAACAGGTCGCTCAGCTCGTGCTGGTGAAAGTCCGCCCAATCGGTGGCCGGCTCACCGAGCAGGCGCTGCGCATAGCGCATCTCGACGATGAAGATGTGGCGGACGAGGCCGCGAACGGTCGCCATCGCTCCGTCACCGGCCGCGAACTCGAGCGCGTT
>JANMAM010000158.1:0-5871 GCA_031359795.1 Gemmatimonadaceae bacterium | reverse complement strand
CACGGGTGCCGACACCGCACTCGACGTGTTGGTCAACAACGCCGCAGTGTTGCGCGACCAATTCGTCGCGTTCCTCTCGCCCGCCGAGTGGGACGACGTGATCACCGTCAATCTCAACGGCACGTTCTACTGCTGCCGGAGCGCTGTTCGGGCGATGCTGCCGAGGAGGCGTGGCGCGATCGTCAACGTCGCATCGATCGCCGCCGTGCGCGCGCGGCCAGGCCAGTCAAACTACGCCGCCTCGAAGGGCGGTGTCATGTCATTGACCCGCACCCTCGGCGCCGAGCTCGCCCCGCGCGGCGTACGCGTGAACGCGGTCGTGCCGGGAATCGTCAACTCGGGAATGGGCCGCCGTCTCGACCGTCGGGTCGCAGACCAGGCCCGCGCCGTCGTGCCCCTCGCCCGCCTCGGCGAAGCGGCCGAAGTCGCGGCGGCAGTGCTGTTCCTTGCATCCGACGACGCCAGCTACATCGTTGGGCAGAGTCTGATCGTCGACGGCGGGCTGGCACTGTGAGCGCTGCCCTCGTGAACGTCAGGCCTGACGACCTGTGACGACCGCCTTCCTGTTCCCGGGGCAGGCGAGCGCCCTCGTCGGCATGCCGGCGGAGTGGGGCAGGGCGTCGGCGCCCGTGCGCCGGTTGCTCGAGAAAGCGTCCCGGCTCAGTGGCATGCCTGTGCCGCAGATGACGTCGCCCGCAGCCCTCGCTCGGACCTCGCGCTTCCAGCCGGTTTTGACCGCGCTCTCGACGGGGATCGCGCGTGAGCTGATCGGCCGCGGTGTGCGCCCGGATGTCGTCGCCGGCCATTCACTGGGTGAGCTCGCTGCCTGTGCCGCGGCGGGTGCGATGCGCGACGAGGCCGCCGTTAGTGTCGCGGTCGCGCGTGGGCGGGTGATGGAGCGCGAGGCCGCGCGCCATCCTGGTGGGATGCTCGCGCTCCCACCGGGTGGCCGCGCCGAAGCCGATGCCCTCGTTGCCGTGGGGAGCGCGAACGGCGTTGTAACGGTCGCGGCTCACAACGCGAGCGACCGATGGGTGGTGTCAGGCGAATGGTCTGCTCTGCGCGAGATCGAGTCGCGAACCGCGGCAACGAGGCTTGCCGTCGCCGGCCCCTGGCACTCGCCATTGATGGCCGGCGCGGTGGACGAGTATCGCGAATCGCTCCGCGACGCGTTAACCACCCCGCCGTCGGTACCCATCGGCTGCAATCGCACCGGGGGGGTCGTCGGCGACACGGGCTCGCTCGTCGAGCTGCTCGCGGGCCAGCTCACTCATTGCGTGTACTGGGCGGAGGCGATGGCGACCTTTCGAACGTTAGGCGTGAGCCGCGTCGTCATCTGCGGGCCCGGCAAGGCACTCCGCCGGTCGGTCGAGGAAGCGCTGCCCCGCGCAGAACTGTTCATTGTCGAGCGGCCCGGCGATCTCGCGGCGGTCCACTCCGGGGTCGCGGCATGAGGTGGGACTTCAAGGGCAACCTCCGGCTCGGATCGAACGTAGTCGAGATGCTCCTTCCGCAGAGCCGGCCCTTTCTGATGGTCGACTTCGTTGACTCCTTTCACGCCGACCCTGCGCCGACGCTCGACGCGGGCCGCCACATCTCGGCGAACGAGGCGTATTTCGACGGGCATTTTCCCGGCATGCACATCTGGCCCGGTACTCTCACCATCGAGGGGATGGGGCAGACCTCCGCGCTGCTGATGACCATCCTGATGATGCGGCGCACGATGGTTGCCGAAGGACTCGATCCGGAGCTGGCGATGGCGGGCCTCCGCAACCTCGACATGGGCTACCGCATGCATCCCGGGCATCGTCCCGACGACGCAGCGCAGCTGCTCGCTCGGCTGCGCGCGGAGCCGCCCTGGCTCGCAATTGGCGCCTCGATCGAGGTGAAGTTCATGCGTCCTGTCTTTGCCGGACAGCGTCTCGACTACCGATCGCGGCTCGGGGCCGAGGTCGGCAACATGATGCGCTTCGACGTCGAGGCGGTCGTCGACGGCACCCCGGTCGCGAAAGGGACATTGAGCGGAGCTCGCGTCAACCGTCCCCCCGCTACCGCCTAACGGCAACGCGATCGATGCGAGCTCGAATCCCCGCCATGCTTGTGGCCGGCCTGACCCTCGGCGGCTGTGCCACGCTTCCCCCATGGCGGGCGGTCAGTCCCGGCCTCGGCACCTCCGTCGAAGTCTCGCCTCGCGGGAAGCGCGCGTGCGTCGCGGTCGATCGCCGCCGCGATGGCTGCTTCGATGGAGTGAGCATTCACGCCATCGCGTTCAGCTCGACCGGCGGACACACCGCCTATCCCGTTCGAGCCGGCGACCGATGGTCGATCGTTCGCGACGGCGTGCGGGGCAGGGAATGGAGCGGCGTCGGCGCCCCGGTGCTGAATGCTGATGGCTCGCGCCTCGCCTATCCCGCGCTCGACGGCGTTGCGTGGCATCTCGTCGTTGATGAGAGGGCAGGACCGCCGGTAGACGCTGTCATGGAGGGCAGCATCGTGTTCGACCCGACGGGACGCCGCCTCGCCTACGCCGCGCGACTCGGGGACTCGGTGCACGTGCTGCTCGACGATACGGTGAGCCGAGGCTGGGACGGCGTGGCCGGTCTCGCATTCAGCGGCGATGGCAGCCACGTCGCATACATTGCGCGTGTCGCCCCGCGAATGATGCTGGTGCTCGACGGCAAGGAGGAGCAGTCGCACTCCCGCATCGGCGAGTTCGCCCTCTCGCCCGATGGCTCGCGCTGGGCGTACTCGATGAACGACGGACGAAACTGGTATTCCGTCGAGAATGGCGTGCGCGTCGGCCCGTTCGCGAGCATCCGTGCACTTGCGTACAGCGCTCGCACACTGTCGTTCGTCGGCCGGCGCGACTCGGTCGAGGCGCTGTTCATAAACGGGGCGCAGCGCGGTGGCTGGTACGAGGCTGTCGAGCGACCGGTGTTCGACACGACCGGCGGGACGTGGGGATTCATCGCTACCGACCGCGACTCCTCCAATGTGTACCTCGGCGACAGCCTCGTCGCCCGTGAAGCGCGCGCCGCCGATCTGGCGATTGGCGCGAACGGCCGCCGCTACGCCTATGTCGCGAGTCGTGGCGGCGCGCAGACGATCGTTGATGACCGCGGCCGCCACGATCTGGACATGGTGATCGAGGGGACGTTGCAGTTCATCGAGAGTGGATCGCGCTGGGTCTGCCTCGCCGGCGATCGGCAGCGCCGTCAGCTGTTCGTCGTCGTCGATGGAGCAGCGACGACGGAGCGGCTCGACTGGACCGAGATGGTGCGGATGGTCCAGCAGCCTGACGCTGCAGGCGCGCTTCGCAATTGGGTCTCGGCCGCGGGTTCGCGCGCGTTGCGAGCGCGGGAGCGCCCACGCTGAACGCCGACGACGAAGACGCCGGGGCAGCCTCGGCTGCAGGCGACCGCTTCGACGTCATCGTCATCGGCTCGGGGATGGGTGGGCTCACCTGCGCGAGCCTGCTCGCTCAGCTTCGCGGCATGCGGGTGCTCGTGCTCGAGCGCCACTTTCGACTCGGCGGGTTCACGCACGCGTTCTCGCGCCCGGGAGGCCGCCACTGGGACATGGGGCTGCACTACGTCGGGCAGATGGGCGCGGACGACCAGGTCCGAGCGCTCATGGACGCGGTTACCGCGGATCAGGTGCGATGGAACCCGATGCCGGCGCTCTTTGAGCGCTATCACTTTCCCGATCTGGTCGTCGACCAGCCGGCCGGACGTGAAGCATATCTGCAGATGCTCCTCGACCACTGGCCGGCGGAGCACGCGGCGATCGCGCGCTACATGGTCGAGGTCGACGCGACCTACGATTGGGTCGTGTCGCGGTTTCCAACCGGCGGAATCGGGGCGTCGCCTAACGGCGGCGGGGTACGCCGTCAGGCAGCATCGGAACGCGCCCGTCGCACGACCTCGGACGTTCTCGATGCGTGCGGCCTCCGCGACAGCGCACTCCGCGCGATGCTCACGGCGCAATGGGGTGACTGCGGGCTGCCGCCGTCGCTAAGCGCATTCATCGCGCACGCCACGGTGGTTTCGCACTTCCTCGGTGGTGGCTGGTTTCCCGAGGGTGGGGCGAGTGGAATTGCAGCGGGCGCGCGGGTGGCGATCGAGGCGTCCGGCGGGCGGTGTCTCGTCAGGCAGGACGTCGATCGGATCATCGTCGAGCGTGAGCGGGCTATCGGCGTTCGCGTTCTTGGCGGCGGTGGTGCATGCCGCGAGCCGCATGCGTATTTCGCCCCGCTCGTCATCTCCAACACCGGCGCCGCCATCACGTATGACCGCCTGCTCCGCGACCACGATACGGTCGCGGTCAACGCGGGGCGGACCGCGATCGCTCCGTTGCGGACGGGAACCAGCGCGGTGCAGGCGTTTCTCTCGCTGCGTGAAAATCCTGCGTCCCTCGGCTTCCGCGGCGAGAACCATTGGATGTTCGCCAGCCTCGATCACGATCGCAGCTATGCGCGTCGCAACGAACTGATCGACGGTCGAGCGGTCACCGCCTTCCTCTCGTTCCCTTCGCTCAAGGATCCCATGCAGCGGGGATCCACCGCCGAGATCATCGCGCCAATCGACCGCGCTGTGTTCGAGCGGTGGGCTGCGCTCCCCTGGAAGCGGCGCGGCAACGAATACGAATCTCTCAAGGACGAGCTCACTACTACGCTGATCGCGTTCGTCGAGCGGCATCATCCAGGATTCGCCTCGCTCGTCGACTACGCTGAGCTCGCGACGCCGCTCACGGTGGCGCATTTCACCGGGAACACGCACGGCGAGATTTACGGGCTGCCCGCGACTCCGGCGCGCTTCACCAGCGCGGCATTGCACGTCACGACCCCGGTGCACGGGCTGTTGCTGACGGGCAGCGACGTGGGTGGCCAGGGCATCGTCGGCGCGATGCTCGGCGGCGCCATGACCGTGGGGCAAGTACTCGGCGCCGGTGGCTTCGGGCGGCTCCTCGCCTACACCCGCGGCCGATCGCGGCTGCGCGACACCTGACTGAACCGTCGCGCCCCGCGCTCCAAAGCGGTCAGGAGCGAACCCTGGCGCGCTCCGCGAGTACGGCAAGCTCCTGGTTCGACCGGCTGGTAAGGTCGCCAAGCGCTGCAAGGTCGGCTGGCTCCAACAGGAGCAAGCGCTCTTCGCCGTCGGCCTCCTGAAAGTAAAGCCCAGTCATCGGGCTGAGCTTCCGGGCAGTGCGGAGCGCGTCGTTCAGGCCTGGTCCGATCGGCCAGACCGTCCAGCGCGCGCCGTGTGCGGAAAAAGTGCAGGCCATGGGCAGATCCGCGAGGGTGACCGGCTGCCGACACCTCCGGCAGGCCGAGGGTAGCCGACGGAGCAGCATTCGTGCCCTCTGGCGTTAGGCGCCGCCGGCAGGCGCCCGGCGCGGGGACCGGCAGGGGCAAGTCGAGGGTCGCGTGACTGAGCGCACAAATTGCGGTTGCAGTGGCAATCCTCAACACCCGGAGAGTCGTGGAGTCCTCGCCTCGTACGCTGGCCGATTCGGCCCCACCGCCGTGCCCGATTTGCGGCGACCCTGTCGATGCATCGCAGACCGCGGTCGCGGTCATGAACGGGGACAGATCGCCCGGCCTCGTCCACCCAGCATGCTACCCGGCCTTCTCGGCCCAGCAGCGCGCGCTTGGGAATGACCACTTCGCTGACTCACCGCTTCGCGATCTGCCTGCGCCAAAGCGCGCCGACGCGCCAGCGCAGCAGTAACTGGTAGCCTGACGCCATGATCCCGCAGCAGGGCGCGCCGGCGCCCGACTTCACCGCGCTTACCGACGCCGACACCACGATCCGCCTCGCGGACTTTCGCGGCCAGTCGGTCATCCTGTTCTTCTACCCGAAGGACGACACC
>JANMAM010000137.1:0-6319 GCA_031359795.1 Gemmatimonadaceae bacterium | reverse complement strand
TTGATGAGCGAGAGCAGGTGTCGCGCACTGCGCTTGATCCGCCCGACGTCGTTGGCCTGTTCAGCGGTCAACGGCCCGTGGATGCCGAGCTCCATCAGGTCGGCGTAACCGGCAATCGCGTTGAGCGGGGTGCGCAGGTCGTGACTCATATTGGCGAGGAACGACACCTTCGCCAGGTTGGCCTCGGCCGCCTCGGCACGCGCCGCTTCCGCATCGATGAGCAGGAGCCGGCGCGATTCTGACGTCTGCTCGGATAGCTGTCCCGAGCGAGTCACCGCGTCCACGTCGGAGAAGACCAGCAGCGCGCCGTCAACCTTCCGGTCCACTGTGAGATACGGTCGAATCGTCAGCGCCCACCACCGGCCCTGCTCGTCCTGCACGTTCTCCTGGCCGATCGCGAGGGTCGCGACGACCGCCCGCACCCGTTCCTCCAGATCGGGAAGGCTGAACCTCAGCCGGATGTCGCCTAACGCTCGGCCGACATCGCTCGGGATCACCCGCATCAGCCGTTCGACCACCGGAGTGAACCGGCGCACCCTCAGCGCCGCGTCGACGATCACGACCGGGATGTGGGTGCTCGCGAACACGTTCGTGAGGTCGGCGGAGATCGCCGCGAGCTCGCGGTTGCGGTGGTTCATCTCCTCGTTGAGCGTCGTCAGCTCTTCGTTCGTCGACTGCACCTCCTCCTTCGTCGTCTCGAGCTCCTCGTTCGTGCTCTGCAGCTCCTCGTTGCTCGATTGAACTTCTTCGTTCGCCGCGAGCAGCTCTTCGTTTGCGGCCTCGTACTGCTCCACGACATCCTGGAGGTGACGCTTGGCGGCGGCGAGCTCCTCGCGGAGCGCGCTTGCTTCCCCAGGCTGGATTGCCGTCACCTGCTTTTTCGCACCGCGACCTCCCTCCGCTGGCTGGCCCTGTTTCTCGGCGATAGCCGGCGCCGGAGTGACCTGTTCGAACAGCACGAGGAAGAAGCGCTCGTCTCTTCCGGACTGGAACGGCACGACGGTGAGCGACGTGCCGCGCTCGCTCGCAGCGCCGCGCCGCGCGGTGCCAGTGTCCTCCACCGTGCTGCCCGCGGACGCAGCCTTCTCCAGCGCAGCGCGTAGCCGCGGCGCGAGCGTTGAGCGGACGAGATTCAGCACCTCGAGGCTCGCCGTGCCGGCCATGTGCTGCAGGTAGGCGCTCGTGTCGCCGCGAAACTGGACGATCTCGAAACGCGCATTGAGCACGACCCCGGGTGGTCCGAACCGGTCGAGCACCGCCCGGTCCGCATCGCGACGAACATTGTCCACGCGCCGAAGGTCGGTCGGGGCGCTCAACTGGGTGAGCTGCGTCGCGGATGCTTCGCGCCGCAGGAGCGGGTCGAAGGCGGGCGCCCGGCGCGGGCCTGCCCGTGGTTTGAAGATGCGGTGCCGCTTGTCGAATACACTGAA
This sequence comes from Gemmatimonadaceae bacterium, assembly GCA_031359795.1. Lineage (GTDB taxonomy): Bacteria > Gemmatimonadota > Gemmatimonadetes > Gemmatimonadales > Gemmatimonadaceae > JABFXC01. The sequence goes on along the minus strand of JANMAM010000137.1, from coordinate 4,889 downwards.
CGGCGATGAGCCCGTGCCCACTGACTCGGCCGCCCCGAGCATCAGCAGGCCGTTAGGCCTGAGCGCGTAGTGGAGCGTCGGGATCACCCGTTCCTGGAGCGGCGCTTCGAAGTAGATCAGGACGTTCCGGCAGGTGATCAGGTCGAGCTGCGAGAACGGTGGATCGGCGGCCAGGTTTTGCGTCGCGAACACACAGACATCGCGCAACGCCCGCGTGACGCGGTAGTCGCCAGTCGGCTCCTTGACGAAGAAGCGTCGCCGCCGCTCCGCTGTGACGTCCGCCTCGATGCTTGCGGGATAGATCCCGGCGCGCGCCTTCGTGATCAACGGCTCGCTCAGGTCGGTCGCGAACAGCTGGATCGGGAGGTCGAGCCGCGCCCCCTCGATGAATTCGAGGAGCAGCATCGCGATCGAGTACGCTTCCTCGCCCCCCGCACAGCCGGCGACCCAGGCCCGGATCGGTCCATTCCCGCTCCGGTTGCGCATCATCTCGGGAAAGCCCGTGCGCTGGAGGGCGTCGAACGATTCGGGGTCGCGGAAAAAGCGAGTGACATTGATCAGGAGATCGCGATACAACGCGTCGAGCTCGTCGGGCGCCGCGCTCACTCGCGCGAGATACTCCTCCCCGGTGTCGGCGCGATGCACCATCATCCGGCGCAGGATGCGCCTCTGCACCGTCCCGCGCCGGTAGTGCCGAAAGTCGACCCCGGTCCGCCGGTGAAGCATCCCCAGAATCATTTGTGCCGCCGCGTCGTCCCGCTCGGCGACGCTGCTTCCCGCGGCGGGACGCAGGTGACGGCCGATCGTCGCCAGCTTCTCGGCGATCCGCTCCGGCGGAAGCACGAAATCGATGTATCCTGTCGCGACCGCGCTGTCCGGCATGCTCGGGAATTCGGCCGACGCCGAGTCCTGCGCGAGGGTGAGTCCGCCGAACTCCTTGATTGCCGCGATGCCGCGTGCGCCGTCGGAACCGGCGCCCGACAGGATCACCGCGACGGCATCGCTCCCGTGAGCCTCGGCGAGCGACTCGAGGAATGCGTCGATCACGGTGTGCACCCCCCGCGCTCGCTGGCCATTGGCCACGCGAAGGTGACCGTCGACGACGGTCATCGTCGCGTTAGGCGGGATCACGTAGGCACGATCCGGCTCGAGCCGGATGCCATCGTGTGCGACCGTCACCGGGATCGTCGAGTTGCGCCCGAGGATCTCGGACAGCATGCTCGCGTGTGTCGGATCGAGATGCTGGATCAGGACGAAGGCGAGTCCCGTATCCGGGGCGATGGTCCGAACCAGTCGCATGGATGCGTCGAGTCCCCCCGCCGACGCACCGATCCCGACCACGGGCGTCGGTCGCGGCATCGGGGGAGCCGCGTGGTTCCCTGCCACCCCGCTCGAGTCCTGCGACAGATGCTGCCGCGCGGATCGGGCCGGCTGACGGGATTGGCGTCCCCGCTTCTCAGGCTTTCCGGACGCTCCTTGGCCGCCGTTTCCCTTCGGCATTCAGACCTTCAACAGAAGCAGGTGTTACAGGGTCACGCTCCTCCATCATACCACTCACGTTTGACCCCCGTAACCCCGCGCCTGGTGGTCGGGATTTATCATTACGCCGTGCAGCTTCCCGTTCTCGATCGGCCGCCCCAGTCGCCACTCCCCGCATGAGGATCATCGCGGGAAAATTCGCTGGCCGCGACCTCACCTCGCCTAACGATTTCCGGGTCCGCCCCACCGCCGAACACGTGCGTGGCGGCCTTCTCGACCTGCTCCGCCCCGACCTCCCCAATGCCCGCGTTCTCGACCTCTTCGCCGGCACCGGCGCGCTTGGACTCGAAGCACTGTCCCGCGGCGCCCGCACCGCTGATTTCGTCGAGACCCGCCCCTCCAGCCTCCACGCCCTCCGCGCCAACGTCGCCACGCTCCGCCTCCTCGACCGCACCCGCATCTTCAAGCGCGACGCCCTCCCCTTCGCCGCCGCCCTGACCGCCGACGCATACGACATCACCTTCGTCGATCCGCCCTACGGTTCCCGGATGCTCGATCGGGTGATCGAGAGCTGGAAAGGCGCTGCCTTCTCGCGCGTACTCGCGGTGGAACACGCGGCCGACCACGAGCTGCCCCGCGGCGCCGCGCGCGTGGTGTTCGAGGAGTCCGCCATCACCGTCTACCGACGGCGGTAAGCGACAAGCAGCAAGCGGTGGGCGGAGGTTCAAACGCGATCCGATGCTTCTGCAACGGCGACAGCAACAGCTTTTGACCACAGAGGGCACAGGGGGCACCGGGCACGGCGCAGGCAGTCTTTGTCTTCGCCGGACCCAAGAAAGGATCTGGGCCAGGGTCGAGACCATCTCACCCGGCGTGCCTCCAGGCAGTTGGGCCCTGGTGCGAGGGCCCGCTTCGGCATGTACTCCTCGGCATGCACTCCCCTGTGCCCCCTGTGGTTCAAATGCTTCCGCATCAGCAATAGTTACCAGCCTTGATCCCGGCCTCGCCCGCGTCTACCGTCAGGGTGCGCGCATCGCGCCCCCGCACCAGTGAGCCTTGTCCAAGATGACCGTCGGAACCAAACGTCGTCCTGCCCTTGCCGGCGGTCTCAAGCCGGCTGAAATCCTGGGCGATTACCGCGTCGCCTACCGGAGCCGGCAGGTGAGCACCCTGGCGCGGGGCGAGGTGATGCTCGGACGGGCGATGTTCGGGATCTTCGGCGATGGGAAGGAACTGCCCCAGGTCGCGATGGCTCGCGCCTTCAAGCCGGGTGATTTCCGCTCGGGCTACTACCGCGACCAGACGCTCATGTTCGCGCTCGGCCTGCTCACCGTGCAGGAATTCTTCGCGCAGCTCTACGCCCACGCCGACGTCGGCGCCGATCCCGCCACTGGCGGGCGCGGAATGAATGCGCACTTCGCCACCCGCACCATCGACGACGCCGGGCACTGGAAGGTGCTCACCGACAGTGTCCACTCCTCTTCCGACGTCTCGCCGACCGGCGCCCAGATGCCCCGGTTGCTCGGTCTCGCCTACGCGTCGAAGCTGTACCGTGAGCTGAACGGCCTGCACCAGTTCACCGGGTTCTCGCGCAAGGGCAACGAGATCGCGTGGGGGACGATCGGCAACGCGTCGTGCGCCGAAGGGGTGTTCTGGGAGGCGATCAATGCGGCCGCGGTGCTCCAGGTGCCGATGCTCGTCTCGTGCTGGGACGATGGCTACGGCATCTCGGTGCCTAACGATATCCAGGTCGCGAAGGGAAGCATCTCCGCGCTGCTCGAGGGGTTCCGCCGCGCACCGGGCAACAAGACCGGCCTCGAGCTCGAGGTCGTGAAGGGCTGGGACTATCCGGCATTGTTGGATGTATACCAGCGCACCGCCGCCGTCGTCCGCGAGCAGCACGTCCCCGCACTCGTTCACGTCACCGAGCTGACGCAGCCACACGGCCACTCGACCTCGGGCAGTCACGAGCGCTACAAGTCCGTCGATCGGCTCAAGTGGGAGAAGGAGCGCGATGGGGTCGTGCATTTCCGCGCCTGGATCATCGAGCAGGGACTTTCCTCGGCCGACGATCTGGACAAGTTCGAGGAAGAGGACCGGGACTTCGTCCGCACCGCGCGCGACGCGGCGTGGAAGGCCTACCAGGCGCCGATCGACGCCGAGCGCGCGGAGCTCGACACGATTCTCCGCTCGATGGACGCGGGCGCGTCGGAGAAGATCGACGGCATCCGGCGCGAGCTCGCCAAGCGCCGCGACCCGCTCCGCCGCGACCTCGCGGCCGCGGTCCATGCCGGCGTCGTCGCGCTGCGCAATCAGCCTAACGCTGCCGAGCCGCTGCTGGCGTGGACGCGCGTCCAGGAGCGAGCGATGGACGATCGTTATCATTCGCACCTCTACTCGCAGTCGGACGAGGCGGCGATCGCGGTTCCCATCGAGCCGGCGGAATACGCGAGCGACGCGCCCGAAGTCGAGGGCTTCAAGATCCTCAACGCCTGCTTCGGCGCGGCCCTCGAGCGCGACCCGCGCGTCATCGCCTTCGGCGAGGACGTCGGCAAGCTCGGCGACGTGAACCAGGGCTTCGTCGACCTGCAGGCGCGCTACGGCACGCTCCGCGTCGGGGACTCCGGCATCCGCGAGTGCACGATCATGGGGCAGGCGATCGGGATGGCGATGCGCGGCCTCCGCCCGATCGCCGAAGTGCAGTACCTCGACTATCTCCTCTACGCGCTGCAGATCATGTCCGACGATCTCGCCACGCTGCGCTACCGCACCAAGGGCGGCCAGAAGGCGCCGGTGATCGTCCGCACCCGCGGCCACCGCCTCGTCGGCATCTGGCATTCCGGCTCGCCAATGGGAATGATGGTGCACGCGCTCCGCGGCATGTACGTGCTCGTCCCGCGCGACATGACCCGCGCCGCCGGCTTCTACAACACGCTCCTCAAGGGCGACGACCCGGCCGTCGTCGTCGAGACGCTCAACGGCTATCGCCTCAAGGAGAAGCTGCCCGCGAACATCGCCACCTTCACCATGCCGTTAGGCGTGCCTGAAATCCTCCGCGAGGGCAGCGACGTGACCGTCGTGACCTACGGCGCCTGCTGCCCGATCGCGCTCGAAGCCGCCCGCATGATCCACGACACCACCGGCGCCGAAGTCGAAGTCATCGACGTGCAGGCGCTGCTCCCCTTCGACGTCAATGGCATGATCGTCGAGTCGCTGAAGAAGACGAACAAGGTGCTGTTCCTCGACGAAGACGTTCCCGGCGGGGCGAGCGCGTACATGATGCAGGAAGTGCTCGAACGACAGGGCGGGTTCCACTGGCTCGATGCGCAGCCGCGAACGCTCGCTGCGTCGCCGCACCGGACGGCCTACGGGCGCGACGGAGACTACTGGTCGAAGCCGAACGTCGAGAC
>JANMAM010000126.1:0-2685 GCA_031359795.1 Gemmatimonadaceae bacterium | reverse complement strand
CAGCGCGGACACGGCAGCTTCCGACGCGCACTGCTCGCCGCGGCGACGTTGCTCAGCCGCGGCATCCGCACCGAAATGTCGATGGTGGTCACCCGCGACAGCCGTCGCGAGCTCGCCGATGGGGTCGCCCTCGCCAACGCGTTAGGCACGGCCGAGTTTCACTTCATCCTTCCGCAACCGACGCCGGAAAGCGCGCTCGACAGGAGCGATCTCGCCCCGTGGGAATGGGACGTCGTCGCTGGCGAGGTCCGGGCTCTCGCCGCCCGGAGCCCCGCGGTGATCGGACTCGATTACGGCACGGCGGAAGTGCAGCCGCGGTCCGCCTGCGACACGATGGCGCAGCGACACCTCTACATCGACGCGAGGGGCCGCGCACCATTCTGCTGCCAGCTGTCGCGGTATGGGAGCGGAACCGCGCGCGTCATCGGCGACCTGACGACCGAGCCGCTGACGGCGGTCTTCGAGCGCGGCACCGCGGCCTATACCGCATTCACGGCCGAGACGGTGCGTCTGCATCAGATCGGGGAGCAGGACACGCTCGATGCCTATCCCTGCCTCAGCTGTGCGCGCCGGAACGGGCAGACCGGATTTCTCGCGGCCTTTCCGGAACATCCGTGGACACGGCTCGCCACGCAGCCGGCATGACCGCGGAGCGGATCGCCTGGCAGTGGGGCGACGTCGATGCCAGTGATCATGGCGAGCGCACCTGCCTGACGCATCGCCACGCCGGCGCTCGGCTCTGGGTGACCGGCGGGCGGCTCAGCCGCGGCGCCGGCTACGGGGACGCGGCGTTGAGCGTTAGGCGGGAGCTGGCCCGGGTTGGCGCGATCGTGCGCCTTCGGCAACGCGGACGGTATCTGGTGCATGCCGCCGGCGTAGTCGACCCGGCGGGTCGGGCGTGGCTCCTCGCCGGCGACAGCGGAAGCGGGAAGTCGACGCTCGCCTACGCACTCGCCCGCACCGGCTGGACGGTGCTCGGCGACGACGGCGTCCTGATCGAGCGCGATGGTGCCGGCGTGCGGGCGCATCCGTGGCGTGGGCCGCTGCGTGTCAGCAAGCAGCTGGAGACGACGTTTCCTGAGATCGCCGGCGGCGCGCAGCAACCGGTGGCCGGGGACGGACGCCGGCGAATTTCGCTGCCGGTGCGCGCGGCGCGATCGGCGCCGGTCGTTGCGCTGGTGCTGGTCGAGCGGGCCACGGTGTTTCACATGGCGTCGGCAGGCCCGGTGTCCGCGCTCGCGGCATTCGTCCGGCAGTCGCCATGGGTGATCCTCGGCGACGCATACGCGAAACCGCATCTCGAGCTGTTACGCCACGCCGCGGCGCAGCCGGTGTTCCGCCTCCACCACACGCCGGCCGAACTGCATTCGCTGCCCTCGGTGCTGCTCGGAGCGCTGTCATGACGCGCTGCGTCATCCCGGGCGACGTGGCGTGCGCCAGCGTCGAGGACGGAGCAGTCGTCCTTCACATGGGCACCAAGCGCTACTACTCGCTGAATGAGACGGGCGCGGTGATCTGGCGATTGATCGAAGCGAATGTCCCGGTCGAAGGCATTCCTGCACGCCTCAGCGAGAGCTACGACGTTTCGATCGATGAGGCGCGCGCGGCGGTCGCAACGCTGCTCGCCGAGCTCGAGGCAATGACTCTCATAACGGTCGGCGCCCGGTGAGCCGCGCTATCGAGCGCGGCGCGTCCCTGGTTGCCGTCTTGCTCATCCCGCTGCTGCTGGCGCTTCTGCCGCTGCCGGCGGTGCTCGCCGTCTGCGATCGCTGGCCGGCGATCGGCGGCGGACGTGCCACGCCTGGCGGCCTGGCCGACCGGGTGCGCCGGTGGCTCAGCCAAGGGCGCGGCCCGTGGGCGAGCAGCTGCCTGACGCGATCGCTCGTGCTCTACGCGTTGCTGCGGCAACATGGGCACGATCCGCGGCTTTCCCTCGGCGTGGACGGCGACGCGCGCAGTTTCGTCGCGCATGCCTGGGTCTCGATTGGTGACACGCCGGTCGAAGGGCCGGCAGAACTCGTCGAGCGCTACATGCCGCTGCTCGTCCATGGCGGATAGCCACAGCCTTTATGATTTCGTCGTCGCGGTGCTCCGCGGCGAACCGACGAGCGCGGCGCAACGCGCCCGCGCCTTCGCCGTTCCCGCAGCCCGTTGGGAACGCGTGCTCGGCTTCGACGGCTGCGCCGTGCAATTCGACCGGGCCTTGCAGCATTCCGGGCTGATCGACGAGGCGCCGGTCGCGCTCAGTCGCCTGCTCCGTGATGCGAGCAGCATGGCGCTCCAGCGTGCGCTGCTCGTCCACCGGCAGCTTCCCAGCGTCGCGGCGGTCGCCGCAGCCGCCGGTATCCGGGTGATGGCACTGAAGGGGGCGGCCCGCTTGCTCGCCGGCGAAATGCCGGCGACCCGTTCGATCGCCGATATCGACCTGCTGGCCGCACCGGCTGACGCGGCGCGGCTGCATGCCGCCCTGCAACGCGAGCTCGGTTACACGATCGAGGGCGCGTCATATCCGCACCATCTCGCCGGGCTCACTCGCGCCGGTTCGTTAGGCATCGAGCTCCACGTTCGGCTGACGCCGTTACCGCTCCCGCTCGACGCCGAGATGTGGCGGGCGGCGCGCCGGGTAGAATGCGCAGGGTACTCGATCGAGCTGCCCTCGGCGACGAACCTCCTGCTCCACACGCT
>JANMAM010000118.1:0-17662 GCA_031359795.1 Gemmatimonadaceae bacterium | reverse complement strand
GCTCGGCGCGGTGATGCTGCAGTTTCCTCGATGGTTCGAGCCGACTCGCGAGAGCGCCAACATGTTGATTCGCGCGCGCGAGCTCCTCGGCGATGACATCGCCACGGTGGAATTCCGCAATCGCGCCTGGATGGAAGGACGCATCGCCGACCGCACGCTGTCGCTCCTGCGCGAATTGCGGCTGTCGTACGTGATCGTCGATGCACCACCGGGGATGGATAGCAGCATGCCACCGACCATCGCGGTCACCGACCCTCGACTGGCCGTGTTCCGGCTGCACGGGCGCCGCACGGCGACATGGGAAGCGAAGAACGATCCGGTGACCGAGCGATATCGCTACCTCTATGATGAAGCGCAGCTCCGGCAGTGGGCGCCCGCGGTCCGCGAAGTCGCGCTGCAGGTGGCTCACGTCCACATGACGTTCAACAACAACCACGCGAACTACGCGACGACGAACGCGCTCGAGATGGCCGAGATACTTGACGTGTAGCGCCGGCGCGACCGGGGGGGTTCGCGCCGACGCTACACATCGGGAACTTCCAGAGATCGGTGACTACTCGTGCGTGCTCTGCGGACGCAGCACGGCCATCGCCTTGTCGAGGGCATCGCCGCCACGGTGCATGACATTGAAGAAGAGGCGGTCGCCGGTATGCTCGAAATAGATCCCGGTCGGCTCGGCCTGACAGTCGGTGAGCGACGCAAAGCGCACAACGCTCGATGCCGGCGCGCGCTGATTACCACTCGGCCGTCCGGGCATCGCGACCCAGACGTCGTCGCCACGCCGGGTGACCGGCGCCGTCCCCGGGTCCTCCGCGACGTAAAGATTTCCGGCGTGGTCGAGCGCGAGGTTGTCGGGTGACTCGAAATCGGCGGGCGCGTTCAAACCGATGCGCACGTAATCGTACACGAAAGCCGTTGCGTGCTCGCTGCCGCCAGCAGGTTCACGGAGATCGACGGCCAGCACACGGTTGTCACCGGCCCCGGTGACCGCGAAATAGAGCACATTCGCGCCGCCATGGTTGTTTCCGGTCGAGGTTGCGATTTCCACATCTTCGGGCCGATTATAACCTGTGGCGCCCGCAGCCGTGGCCGCGGCGTTCGCGTCCACTTGCACCGCAGTGCGATTGAGCGCGATCCAGATCGCTTCACCCGTCCGATCGCCCGTTGGCGTTATGACCTTGAGTACGTAGAGCTGTCCGCTCGACAAGTCGCCGTGCCTGTCGGGGACGAAGCGGAAGAGATATCCGGGATTACTCTCGCTGATGCTGTACAGGTCGCCCCGCGGGCCGAACCTCATTCCCTCGTGCGACTTCGCGCCTAACGCTGGCCGGGGTACCGCGGCACCGGTGACCGGGTCGAGCTCGTAGACGAGCCCCGCGCGTGCCTGCGGCACTGCCGGGTCGGGGAGAAGCGCCACCGTCCGCTCCTCCGCGAACAGAATCGTGCGCGACGGCGTCCAGACGATGCCATCGAGCTGCTCCCAATCGGCGCGCTGCGCGAGCACGCGGGTAAGACCCGTCTCCAGATCGGTCACGGAGACGGCGCCGTTCGTGCGCGTCTCGTGCGTACGGTAGAGGAAGCGACCCGCCTCCGGTCCGGTCTCGTTCTGCGTGTTCATGTCGATCAGGTCGGGAAACGCTGGTTCGCTGGCGATGATCACCTGCGAATAACCGGGCGGGAGGACGATCGGCTGAAGCGGATCGCCCCCATCGGTGCACGCCGCTGAGGCAGCAATGGGCGTGAACTGGAACGGGCCGGTCGCCCCAACCGACGCTGATGGCGATGCCGGGGCAAGCGGCTGGTCCGGCCCGCTGCAGCCGAGCAGACCGGCGGTCACGAGGGCCGCGAAGCCAAGACAACAATGCGCGTTCTTCCTGGTCATAACGCTTTCTCCTTGCGTTGGGAGGCTCCGCTCCATCGCTGCGGGGCCGCGGGCTGTGAGCGAACTTTCAGCGGCCTCGCTCCGGGCCGGCGTGTGCCGACTGCCCACGTCCTGTCAGCCTACTATCGATGCGTTACCCATCCGTGACCCTGAGCGTGACCTCAGCTGCTCGTTCGCAGGTATTTCGGGCAGGTATTTCACGCAGCGCAGCTCAGCCGTTCCGAAACCAGGGCGCCGGTGGTTGCTTTCAATGTCCGCCACGCGCCTGCACGTTCGCCCGGCACGACTTCACGTTCTTCGAGGTCCCGTCATGAAAAGCTGGCGAGTACGCTTCGTCCACGTTCTGGCCGCACTCGTGTTGATCACCAGCGCGCGCGCCGCGATGGCGCAGGGCGCAGATCACCCACTTCGCCTCGCGAAGATCTTTGGCGACGGGATGGTGGTGCAGCGTGGCGCGCGCGTTCCGGTGTGGGGGTGGGCGAAGCCGGGGACAGGGGTGACGGCGCGGTTCAGGGGAGCCGTCGCCCGCGCGACCGCGGATAGTGGCGGACGCTGGTCGTTGATGTTTCCGCCAGCTCCCGCTGGCGGACCGCACACGCTGACGGTGAGTGCCGCGGGCGCGGAGCGAACGATCGCGAACGTCATGGTTGGCGACGTCTGGATCGCGTCCGGGCAGTCGAACATGGAGTTCCACCTCGCGGACGCGACCAACGCAGCGGCGGAGATCGCGGCGGCGCGCGACTCGTCGATTCGCGAGTTCAAGGTGCCGGTGTCATGGGCCGAGCAACCCGCGGAGGACCTAGCGGGTGGGCAATGGCTGCCAGCGGATCCGCAGCATGTCGGCGACTTCAGCGCCGTCGCCTACATCTTCGCGCGCGAGCTTCGCCGAACGCAGCGGGTCCCGATCGGGATCATCAACAGCTCGTGGGGGGGCAGCGCGATCGAGACCTGGCTCAGCGCCGAGACACTCGGGCTGGGCCGCGACGGTGCGGCGCGCGCGCTCGCCACCGAGCGAACGCGGATCGATTCGGTCAGCGCGGCGATGCGCGCGCGGTTCGGCAATCTCGAGCACGACGCGGGTCTCGTGAATGGAACGGCGGTCTGGGCGGCGCCAGCGTTAGGCGACACGGGCTGGACCACGATCCGCGCGCCGGCGGTCTGGGAAGAGCAGGGCTACGCCGATCTCGACGGGGTGGCCTGGTACCGGAAGACGTTCACGCTCACCCCCGACGAAGCGGGTCGCGACGCGCGGTTGTCGTTAGGCATGATCGACGACGATGACGTTACCTGGGTGAATGGCGTCGAGGTCGGGCGCACGAACGGCTGGAACACTCCGCGGCACTACACGATCCCCAGGTCCGCGCTCCGCGCCGGAGCGAACGTCGTCGCGGTACGCGTCGCGGACGGTGGCGGCGGGGGCGGGATCTACGGCGCGCCGACCGAGCTGCGCCTGGAAATCGGCAGCGAATCGCGATCACTCGCCGGAGACTGGCGATTCCGGATCGGCCAGATCGGCCTGCAGCAGATGGATGGCCAGCGGATCAACAAGATTCCCGCACTCACCTGGAACAGGATGGTCCACCCGCTGTTGCCGATCGCGATCAGGGGAGTGATCTGGTACCAGGGCGAGTCGAACGCCAACACCGACGCGCAGGCCCGCGCCTACCGCGCGCAGTTCCGGCAACTCGTGACGAGCTGGCGCGCGACGTGGAACCGCGGCGCCGAGCCGCGCTTCCCGTTTCTGTGGGTCCAACTGCCCAACTTTACCCAGCCCGATTCGCAGCCGAAGGCCAGTGGTGGCGACTGGGCCATCCTGCGCGAATCGATGACCGCCGCCCTCGCGCTCCCGAACACGGGGCAGGCCGTCACGATCGACATCGGGGAGGCCGATGACATCCATCCCCGAAACAAGGTGGACGTCGGTAAACGGCTCGCGCTCGTCGGACGAAAGGTCGCCTATGGGGAGAAGGTCCTCGCATCGGGCCCGACTTACCGGGCGCACTCGATCAAGGGCGGACGGGTGAGCGTCCAATTCGCCAATGCCGGCGCGGGGCTCGTGTCACGCGCGAACGATCGGAGCGTCGGGGCGTTCGCGATTGCCGGCGCCGATCGCCGCTTCGTCTGGGCACAGGCCCGCGTCGAGGGCAACCATGTCGTGGTCTGGAGTGATCAGGTGACCAGTCCGGTCGCGGTTCGCTACGCATGGGCGAACAACCCGCCTGACGCGAACCTCTACAACCGGGAGGGCCTCCCGGCGGCACCATTCCGCACCGACCGCTGGTGACGCCGTGGTCGTCCGGCGACTGAGCGCGAAGGACGCGCGCGCGGCGGTTCCGGCACTCGCCGAGGTGCTGATCGATTGCGTCGATGGCGGCGCATCGGTGAGCTTCATGAATCCGATGACCATCGAGAAAGCGACGCGTTTCTGGAACATGGTCGCCGACGCCGTGGACCACGACGAACGCGCGGTGCTCGTCGCCGAGGATGAAAGCGGGCAGATCCTCGGCACGGTGCAGCTCGTGCTCGCGCTTCCCGAAAACCAGCCGCATCGCGCTGATCTCGCCAAGATGCTGGTCCACCGTCGCGCCCGGCGCCGCGGCGTCGCTCAGCGTCTACTCGACGCCGCCGAGACGACCGCGCGCGACGAGGGAAAGACGCTGCTCGTGCTCGATGCCGTCACTGATGGGGACGCGGCGCGACTTTATGCCCGGTCCGGCTGGCAGCGCGTTGGCGAAATCCCCAACTACGCTCTGATGCCCGACGGGGCATTCTGCGCGACGACCTACTTCTACAAGAATCTGGGCGCGCAGGGGCGCACCGCCGATCGTCCTTGACGCCCTGCCATGCGGGACGGAGGTTAGGCACATGCGAACCCCACGCTCCATTCTGCTCAGCACGCTCGCTGCGGCGAGTCTGCTCACGAACACCGCGTCGGCGCAGGTCGGCGACACCGCTACCATCCGCGCCGGCACGAACCTCATGACCGATGGAATTCCATCGATCCCGGCATCGCTCGCCGGCGAGGTGCGACGCTACACCGAGGCGCGATCGGCGGGCCTCGCTGACTGGCACCCGACGCGTCGCGAGATGCTCATCAGCACGCGCTTCGGCAACACGCCGCAACTGCACCGCGTCGCAATGCCGCTCGGCGCGCGAGAGCAGCTGACCTTCTTCGACGAGCCGGTCGGCACCGCCCGGTACGAGCCGAAGGCGGGGCGCTATTTCCTGTTCCTGCGCGATGCCGGCGGCAACGAGTTCTCGCAGGTCTACCGTTATGACGTGGCGGACGGCCGATCGACGCTGCTCACCGATGGCCGGTCGCGCAACGGTGACGTGCAGTTCAGCAACAAGGGCGACCGGATCTCCTACACGAGCACGCGCCGAAACGGCTCGGAGGGCGACGTCTACGTGATGAACCCGCTCGACTCCACCTCGGGGCGACTGGTTCTCGAGGTCACAGGCGGAAACGGCTGGGGGGTGGAGGATTGGTCGCCGGACGACCGGCAGCTGCTCGTCGCGCAGTACCTGTCGGTCAACCAGAGCTTTCTCTATCTCGTCGACGTCGCGACCGGCCAGCGTCAGCCACTCACGCCGCAGGGCGCTGACACGGTCGCCTACGGCGCGGCGCGATTCAGCCGCGACGGCCGGGGCGTGTACTTCACATCGGACAAGGGCAGCGAGTTCCAGCGTCTCGCATACATGGATTTGACGTCGAAGCGAGTGACGCCGCTGACGACGTCGATCAACTGGGACGTCGACGAATTCGAGTTGTCGGAGGATGGGCGGACGATCGCCTTCGTGACCAACGAAGCGGGGTCGTCCCGGCTCTATCTGCTCGACACGCAGTCGCGAACGATGCGCGCGGTCGCCGGGATTCCGGCGGGCGTGATCGGTGACCTCACCTGGCGTCGTTCGGGCCGCGAGATCGGGTTCAGCATCTCGTCGGCGAAGAGCCCGAGCGACGTGTACTCGGTGGACGCAGACACGCGACGCCTCACTCGATGGACGGCGAGCGAGCTGGGTGGGCTGGTCGCTTCGGGGCTCGTCGAGCCGGCGCTCGTCACCTGGCCGAGCTTTGATGCGCGCCCGATCACCGGCTACTTCTATCGGCCGCCCGCTCGGTTCACGGGCAAGCGCCCGGTCATCATCAACATCCACGGCGGTCCTGAAGGGCAATCGCGCCCCGGTTTTCTCGGCCGCGGCAACTACTACATCAACGAGCTCGGGGTGGCGGTCATCTACCCTAACGTTCGAGGATCGACCGGGTATGGCAAGTCATTCGTGAAGCTCGACAACGGAATGCGGCGCGAGGACTCGGTGAAGGACATCGCCGCGCTGCTCGACTGGATTGGCAAGCAGCCCGAGCTCGATGCGCAGCGCGTGATGATCACCGGCGGCAGCTACGGTGGATACATGACCCTCGCGACGGCGACGACCTACAACGATCGCATCTGCTGCTCGCTCGACGTGGTCGGGATCTCCAACTTCAACACATTTCTCAAGAACACCGAGAGCTATCGGCGCGACCTGCGACGTGTCGAGTACGGGGACGAACGCGATCCGGCGATGCACGAGTTCTTCGAGCGGACGGCCCCGCTCAACAACGCCGGCAAGATCACGAAGCCGCTGTTCGTTGTCCAGGGTGGAAACGATCCGCGGGTGCCACACACCGAAGCCGAGCAGATGGTGGCGCGCGTGAAACAGAACGGAAGTCCGGTCTGGTACCTGATGGCGCGCGACGAAGGTCACGGCTTCCGGAAGAAGAGCAACGTCGACTATCAGTTCTACGCGACGGTGATGTTCATCAGGCAGAACCTGCTCGGCGGCAGCACCAGCGCGCCAGCCGCGGTGCCGTAATGCGGATGATCCAGCGCGACCTCCAGAAGCAGCTCGGCTCGGAAATCCACTCGGCGCACCAGCGGATCGAGTCAGCGGTGCGTCCGCTCGACGGAGCGCAGCTGGTGGAGCGTCCAGAACCGAACGGGTGGAGCGTCGGGGAGGTGCTGGAACATCTTTGCATCACCAGTGGGCTCTACGAACGGCCAACGCGGGCGCTGGTCCGAGCGGCGCGCCCGGACGCGACTGCACCGGGGCGAGAATGGAAGTCGACACTGCTCGGCGGGATGATCGCCGCGGCGTTGGCGAAACCGGGGAAAATGAAGGCGCCAAAGGCATTTCAGCCGGGACCCACCCCGCGCAACGGCGTTCTCGAGGCGTTTCTCACCGCCGACAACCTGGTCTCATCGACGATGGTCGAGGCGACGCTCCTCGACTGGCAAGCGCTGCGCATGAAGTCACCGGCACTCCCCCGATTCTTTCCAAAGATGAATCTCGGAGACTCGTTCCGGATCTATGCGGTGCACACTACCCGGCACACCAGGCAGATCGAGCGTGTGGCGGCGCAGGTGACGCGAGGGCGATAGCGCTCCAGCAAATCTCCTGAGCCGCCGTGCGGACTCACCGAGGCGGATCGAAGCGCTCCCTAACGCGAAACGACTACCTGACCCCGGGGGTGTCAGGTCACGCGTTGCGACCTGGCTCGTGCGCTTCGACGAACCAGAGCCACTTGTCGATGCCGCGAGTGATCTCGGTGAGCATGTCGGCGCTGACAGCATCGTTCAGATCAGTCATCTCGTCGATGCCGAGCCTGACGGTACGCCCGAACGTTGCGAGCGCGTCGGCTAGAGCGGTAACGTGTTCGGGCCCGCTTGTGATCGTGAGCGGATAGTTCGACAACGTCGTGCGTGCGGCAACGATCGCCGCAGTCCCCTCCGCCACGCCGCCCAGCTGCACGATTCGTTCAGCGAGAAGATCGACGTACGACTCGACATCGCCATCGATCTCGTCGAAGAGCTTGTGCAGCGCGATGAAGGACGGGCCCTTCACGTTCCAGTGCGCCTGCTTGCACTGCGTCCGCAGATCGATGCAGTCGGCGAGTCGCTGATTGAGAAGTCCGACCGCCTCGAACCGATCGTCTTCGGGCAAATCGTTGCGCGTCACATGGAGCTGCGTATCGATGGATGTCATGAGGTCACCAAAGGAGATCGGACGTCCGGAACGGTCAGCGAGGCGCGGCTGTCAGGTTGCGGCTGCCTGACCTGGCGACGGGCGCAACGCTTCGATCGGGCTGCTGCTTCCAATGACCAAACCGCCCTCCTCCGCAGTTGGTTCCCGGAGTTTCATCCAGGTCGTGAGACGTCGTCGACCGTCGCTCGTCGATACTGGTCACGCACGACGGCGATGCCTGTCGCGATGACGCACCCGACTACACCGCGATGACCATCCCCGAACTCTACCCGGACCTCGCCCGCCTGCTCAGCGAATACTTCTCGCTCGAGAGCCGCCGCAATGGCGCGCAATACCGCGACGCCGTGCTGGTGTTCGTGCTGACCGAGCCGCACGCGACACTGCTTCAGGCATCGAGTGATGCGAAAGCGATCCTCGCCGTCGATGGGGAGCTCCGCGCGTTCGAGGCATTTGTGCGCGAGAACGGTCTTGACTTCTCGACGTTAGGCGTCGGTGTTACCGCTGAAGACTGGCTCGCCGACGTGGTCTCGCTGATCGCATCCTCGGTGTGAAGCGCGCCCGAACTCAGTCGTGCCACCCGACAGCTCGCTCCCACTCATCGATCTCCCTGCGCCGCGCGGCGAGATCTGGAGGCGGACGTTCACCCGCGCGCGCAATACTTTCGCGGATCTCACGGATCTTCTCGGAGAGCGGGGGGAGGCCGACCTCACGGCGGCGGGCTTCCACCTCGGCGGGATCGTCGACGGTCCGGGGGTTCATCTCACCGTGCTCGTCCCAGTCGAACTGCGTACCGTAGCGCTGCGGCAAGCCTGAGAAGAGGCGCACCCGATCCTCGAGCATCGCGAGCTCGATCGGGGTCGTGTCGCCTGATGGAATCGCGGCGCGCACGAGCGCGAGGCCGCGGCGCATGACGTCCGGGCTGCCGATGCTGTGCTGGAGAATGAGCCACGCGTCTCGCGCACCGGTCTCGCCGACGAGCGAGCGGCCCGGCCAGCCAACAGCGTCAAAGATCTCCGACAGGCGCACGGCGTTGCGGCGGTGCACCTCCGCCATGCGCGGGTGGTAGCCCTGAAAAAGCACCCCCTCGTGCAGCAGCTCGGTGCGCACGCGCGTGTCCTCGTCGGCCATCGCGTGAAGCTCGGCGGCGAGAGCGTCGTTCATCCGGCGTTCAGCGGAAAGATCCGGCGCATGGCACTCCGCGGAGAGAGTCGGGCGTCTCTGCCAAGATGTGCGACGCAGACCAGCGGGAGAAGATCCTCCGCGAAACAATGACGACCTGATCGCGTGCTTCCGCGTTCAGGCCGTCATTGTGTTTCCCTTCCCCGGCGACGTTAGAACGTCAGGCCGAGCGAAGCCGTTGCTTCAAGGTTGTGTGCCGTTCGCGTCACCCCTGGCGCGGTGCCGAGATCGCTGTTGAAGATGATCGCGTCGCGAACATCGAGCCGGATCTGGAAGCGGTTCGGCATCGGAATGCGGATCCCCGCACCGGGCAGGACGGATAGTCGCGTCACCGCCCCCCGCGACGTGCCCGTTTCACCACCAAAGGTATTCAGACGGAACGCGCCTGCACCCGCGGTGATGAACGGATCGATCGCGTTGCCTAACGGACGGTGGAATGGAAAGATCTCGAGCTGGCCGCCGTAGTGGGCGATCGTTGCCCCCTTGTCCTGTTGCTTTGGCGCGTAGGTGAAGAACAGGCCGACGCCAAGTTTGTCAGTCAGTCCGAACGGCGCGCTGTTCAGCCACAGCCTCGCGCCGAACCCCTGAAGGTTCAGGTTCGTCGCGTCGGTTGAACCGGCATTGCGGCCCGCGTCACCGATGTCGAGTCGCTGGAACGAGTAGTACGGCTCGACCGACAGGAACTGGCGGAAGGGTCCGAGGTTCTGCGCGTCGGCGCGTGTCGCGCCGGCGAATGCGAGTGTCGCGGCGATTGCCGCGAGAGTCATGCGTCTCATCGTCAACGTCCTCCAAGGAACGGGCGAACAATCTCGAGCACCTGCCCCTTCGTCAGCGGCTCGTCGAACGCCTCGGACAGTCCGAGCTTCTGCGAGCTGGGCTTCGCGAGGATGAAATGGAAGGTGTTGCTCTCGCCGTCATAGACCTTCTGGGCGGCCGCGGGCAGGTCGCCGCGCGAGCTGCCGCTGATCCAACCCTTCTGGCCGCGGATGCGGCGCACCTCAGCCGCGTGACGCGCTTCGACCGAATGGATCTTGAGCGCCGCCTCGAGCACTGTCGGGTCGGGCATCAGCGTCGCCGCCTGTCCCTTGTAGGCACGCACACCGGTATCCTCGAACGCTTCAGCGAGCATCATGAACGTCTGCGGATTGGAGAAGACGTCCGCGAACATTCCGCCAGCGGTGAAGTCGAACGTTGGCTTCGCGACGGCGTCGCCACCGAGCGCGCCGCGGATGAAGGCAACGTGCGCAACCTCGTGCTTGCGGATCTGGTCGAAGACGGGCTTCACGTCGTCGGGGAGCATGTTCGCGCTGACACCGCGCGTATAGAACTCCGCTTCGAGCTCTTCGAGCACGAGCGCGAAGTTGAGAACGTCCACGGTGTCGCGACGCAGCCGCGCCTCGCCAAGGAGCCGCTTCGGCTCGTTCCGGAACAGCATGTCGTTAGGCATCGTCAATGTGCTCACAGGTTCGCGACCTTCAGGCGGCCGCGGAAGAAGGGCTGGGCGCGCTCGAGGACTTCGGCCGGCTGCATCGCGCGGTCCATCCCCATCGCGTCGATCACGTCGTCACCGGCGAAGCTGCGGCTATTTGGCTCGATCAGGTCGCGAATCGCGGCGGCGTGGCGCGCCTCGACCGAGACGATCTTTCCGGCGATCGTCAGGAACTCGGCGAGCTTGACTCGGGAGCCGGCGCCATTGTAGGCGGCGACGCCGAGATCCTCGAACGTCTTCGCCGCGCCAAGCACTCCATCGCGCGTCATCACGATCGAGCTGAAGTCGCGGTCCGGGATCTCGATGCGCAGCACGTTGAGCGCGCGCTTGAAGAAGCGCTGGTGCTCCTTCTCGTGGGCGCCGATGTCGCGCAGCACCTGGAGCTCGCCCGGCTTCAGGTCGCTGGGCGGGTTCTGCGTGACGTGCTTGTAGAAGTCCGCCTCGAGCGTCTCGAGCGCGTAGGCGTAATTCAGCACGCCGAAGTCGTCGCCGAAATCGAGCTTTTTCCGTCCCGCAGCGCCGAGCACGCAGCCCTGCAGCGTCATCGGGATCCCGATCGCGACCCCGGCGGCAATCGCCGTGCGCATGAAGTCGCGGCGGGTGCTTCCGCCCCACGCCCCGCCAAGAATCCCCTCACTGCTGCCTGACGGCCCAGCCTCACCGGCGGGCCTCATTTGATCGTCCATGTCTCCTCGCGATGTCTCACTGTCCGATGCTTGGTCTGAGGCGGTCGGCGGCCCACCGCTGCTCCCTGGCAGCGCTGCGGCGTCTTGCGCACGTTACGGGCCACTCTGTGCATGACTGTGTGAGCAGAGCATACTTCATAGCAGTTCTATTACATAGTTGCTGAGCAGAAGCGAACGCTACTTTTGAAGTATTCAGACTGACGAGACCGCTCGACGCGGGCGCCACCTCCACCACCCGGCGTTTCGGCGGCGCTGCCTGACGCGTCTTCACAGGCGCCGGCGAAGACGGTTCCGCGCGCGCCTCCCACCGACGCGATGCCCATCTCAGACTGGTTCCGACGAGCTCCTGCAGCGCCACGAGTGACACCGACCGCGCGGCTCGCCGTGCCCCACGCCGGCACGAGACAGTGCGCGGAATGCCGAGTCGCGCTCCCCGATGCGGCGCGCTTCTGCTTCATCTGTGGTCGAGACCTCGAGACCGAAGCGCCGTCGCCGCTAGGCGGTGGAGACGAGGCGGTCGTCGCCATGCTGCAGGCGCGGCTCGCCCACGCGCTTTCCGGCCGCTACCGGATTGGCGACGTCCTCGGCAAGGGCGGCATGGGCGTCGTCTTCCATGGCCACGATCTCGGCCAGAGCAGGGAAGTGGCGATCAAGGTGCTCCGTCCCGAGCTGTCGAGCGACGAAACCGGAGTCGCCCGCTTCGTCCGCGAGGCGGAAATCGCGGCCAGCCTCGATCATCCCGGGATGATCCCGATGTACGAGGTGGGCAATGAGGAGGGACTGAACTATTTCGTCATGAAGTACGTCGACGGCTGCTCGCTCGATGTCCTGCTCAAGTCGCGCAAGGCGGAGCAGCGGCTCCTCCCGATTGCCGCGATCACTCGTATCCTCAGTGAAGCCGCGGCGACGCTTGCCTACGCGCACGCACGCGGCGTCGTCCATCGCGACGTCAAGCCGGCGAACATCATGCTCGACGCGGAGAGCCGGGTGCTGCTCACCGACTTCGGCATCTCGAAGAGCGCGGTAGCGAGCGACAGCGCGACCACTGCCGCGGCGCTCACCGAATACGGCACCGTTCTCGGGACGCCGCACTACCTCGCGCCCGAGCAGGCGCTCAGCCGCACCGTCGACGGGCGCGCCGACCAGTACGCGTTAGGCGTGGTCGGCTTCGAGATGCTCACCGGCGCCGTTCCATTCGACGACGAGACGTCGCACGGGATCATCCACCAGCATGTCAGCGACCTGCCGCCGCGGGTGACGATGGCGCGGCCGGACACGCCGCCCCGGCTCGCCGCGGCGATTGCGCGCGCACTCCTCAAGGCGCCGTCACACCGCTTCGCCGACATGGACGAGTTCGCGCGCGCGATCGAGCCCGATGCGGCGCGCGCCTCACGCTACTGGCGGCGGGTGCGCCGGTTCGCCGCGGCGATGGCGATGGTCGCCGCGCTAGCCGGCGGTGCGTGGTGGTTCAGCCGACCAGGTGCGACGCCAGCCATACCACCAGCGCCGCGCGCGGCCACGCGCCCGGCGACGCGCCCGGCTACGCGTCCAGCTGTGCCGCGAGCTGCCGCAGCGCGCCCGCGGCCCGCATCGCCGCCTCGCTCGGCATCGTCCCACCGCTGACCGCGTCGATCAGCTTCTGGTCGCGCCCGTAGAGGTCCGGACCGAAGCGCATCTCCTGCTCCGACATGAACGTCGTGAAGTAGACGATGAAGACGGGGATCTTCTCCGGCAGCTTGACGGTCTTGTTGTTCGGCTCAGTCTCCATCGCCGTCTCGACTGAATCGAGCGACCACCCCAGCACCCACTGCGCCAGCTCGGCCGGCTTCTCGACGCGGATGCAGCCGTGGCTGAAGGCGCGAACGTCCTTCTCGAACAGGCCGCGCGCCGGCGTGTCATGGAGATAGATGTTGTAGCTGTTCGGGAAGATGAACTTGGCGAGGCCGAGCGAGTTCTTCGGTCCGGGCTTCTGGCGGATGGCGAGTCGCGAGCCGTCCTTCCAGTACTCGAGGTCGTTGGCCTCCATGTACCCCGGGTCCTTGGCGATCAGCGGGCCGATCTCCTTCTCCTGGATGTCCGGCGTCACGTTCCAGTAGGGACGGAAGACGACGTACTCCATCATGTCCGAGAATGTCGGCGTGTTCCTGTCCTCGTACTCGGCGCCGACGATGACCTTCATCTCCAGCGCGAGCTCGTTGTCCTGGTAGCCCTCGAACCGGAACGCCGGTACGTTGACGAGGATGTAGCGGCTGCCTAACGTGCGGGGGAGCCAGCGATAGCGCTCGAGGTTCGCGCCGATCTGTCCCAGCCGATATTCCGCACTGATGTTGAGCGCTTCGACGGTGCCCGGTCCCAGCACGCTATCGATCACGATGCCATGTGACGCCTGGAAGCGGGCGACCGCGCCGGCGAGCTTCGCGTCGTAGAGCACGCCCTCGGGCATCGCCGAGTCGGGCGGGGTCGGCACCATCGGACGGAAGGTGTTCGGCTCGAGCAGCCCCTCGACGCGAAGGCGCTCGTAGAGCGCGTCGAGCCGGGCCGCGACGTCGACCTGACCCGGCTTGAGCGACTTTCCCTTGGGGACCACCGGCCAGCCGCCCGCCTTCACGATGCCGCGAAAGCGCTGGAGCTGCTTCCGCAGCGCGTCGTAGTCCTGTTCCTGCGGCCTGAGCTGCGCGATCGCCTTGCGAAGGTCCTCCGATCGGATGACGTCGACGAGCGCGCTGTCGACATCCTCCTCGCGCGGATCGATGTGCCAGTCCTGCGACATCCGGCGCGGATCGACCTGGCCGGTGAGGTAGTCCCCGCCTAACGCGGCGTAGGCGGCGGTGAGCAGGACGTCGGTGTTCGCGAGCTCGGCGGCGGTGGGCGTGCGCCTCGTGCGTGCTTCGGCGAGCGCGCTGCCTAACGACGTGAGCGGATAGGACGACAGCTGCAGTGCATCGCTGTCGGCGGCGGCGATGGCCTCGAGCAGCGAGCCGGCGCGATCGCGACGGATACCCTCGGCGTCCAGCCAGAGCGGGCTGCCGGCGTACTTTTCGTACAGGTCGGCGGTCCGCTTCCACGCCAGGCTGCTCAACGGGGGCGGCGCCTTCCGGCTGAGCCGCTCGGCGATCGCGAGCTTGATCAGATCGGCCGGGACCCCGCGGACCGCGGTGACTGTCTGGGGCGACCAGCTCTTGTCCACGGGCGGTAGCACGAGGCCACGGTGCTTGGCGACCTTTGGCCCTCGCCGGCAGCCGCCGACCATGGCAACGGCGAGCAGGAGGGCGAGCCCGAGGCGGCGAGTGGTCCGCGGCGAAATGAGCGAAGCGTTCATCTATTATGTGTAGACGGGCTGATCAGGCAATCTCAAGGGAACCCAGCCGTGGTTGGCGAGAGTCGCGCCAGCGTGGCAGAGGGTGATACACCGATGCCGGCGGATCGGGGGAAAAGCGGAACTCTCGAGGCTCGCCGGGGCTTCATCTGACAGGACGATTGCACATCCTCCTGGCGGTCATCTTCAGCGGAAACAGACATGACGATTGCATCCGAACTCAAGCTTAACCTGGCTGGTGGCGCGTTTGTTCTCGCGACGCTGGCAACGGCGACCACTCTCACCGCGCAGGGGACGATGAGCGAGACGAAACGTACGACCACGACGACGACCACCACGACCTCGACGCAGGCGGCGACGCCGAAGTTCGTCAAGCCGAGCGACGCCGAGCTGCGCCAGAAGCTGACGCCGGTGCAGTATCAGGTGACGCAGCATGAAGGTACCGAGCCGCCATTCCGGAATACCTATTGGAACAACCACGAGGCGGGGATCTACGTTGACGTGGTATCCGGCGAGGTGTTGTTCAGCTCACTCGACAAGTACGAGTCGGGCACGGGCTGGCCGAGCTTTACGCGTCCACTCGAGCCGGCGAACGTGAAGACTGGTTCCGACCGCACGCTCGGGGTGGAGCGTACTGAAGTCCGTTCGGCGGGTGCGAACTCGCACCTGGGTCACGTGTTCGATGACGGTCCACAGCCGACGGGGCTGCGCTACTGCATGAACTCTGCGGCGATGCGGTTCATTCCCGTCGCGAAGCTGGAAGCCGAGGGGTATGGGAAGTATGCGGCGCTGTTCAAGGGCGCGAAGAAGTAAGGCCTAACGGCGACCCCGGCATCGGGGGTGGAGATCAGAAGAGGCGGCCGGGAGAGATCCCGGCCGCCTCGTTCATCTAAATGGCGACGCTTGCGATGAAGGGCTGGGTGTTCGCATCTTCGCTTGGTGGCATCTACCCACATCGGCTCTGGCGTCAGGCCCGAGGGAGCGCTCGAACATGCGACACGCCAAAGGGTTCTCGTCATGGCGGCGAGCCGTTGCAGGTCCGTTCGGTGTCCTGCTCGTCACGTTATCGCTGAATAGCTGCGGCAGCAGCGGTGCGCCGCCGGCGCCACCTGCCGCGCGCGTGCCGATCAATACCGCGACTGGCTGGTCGGATTCGCCGTTCATCTCCGGCGACGGACAGCGACTCTACTTCATGTATTCGCGTTACGACTTCGCGCCATTCATCCGCAGCGGGGGAACGCAGGCGCCGGTGCTGTCCGGTCCGGATCGGCCCGGACTCCATCACAGCAGCCAGCCGTTCGATGAATCCGACATCTACGTCGCAACGAAGAATGCCGACGGCAGCTGGTCGGAACCGGCCAACCTCGGATTGAATGGCGCGTACGGTGACGCGAGCGGGATGGAAATCAACGTTGGCCGCATCTTCGTCTGGCTGCAGGGGAACGGCACGACCAACAACATCGTGATGGCCACTCGCAATGGCGACGGGACCTGGGAAGCCGCAACAGGCCTCGGACCGGGAATCAACGACCATTCACCGGGAGTCTTCCAGGACAACCCGTACCTGTCCGCCGACGGCATGGCGCTCTGGTTCACGTCCAATCGTCCAACGGGGAGCGGTGGCGGAAAGGACCTCTGGTTCGCGTCACGCTCGGGGGGAACGTGGTCGAACCCGGTCAACCTCGGTACGCCCTTCAACACCGCCGGAGACGAAGACCAGTTCTGGTTCTCCCCCGGCGCGCTCGATCTCTACTGGAACGGTCCCGCGGGACTCATGCACTGCGTATCCAACGGCGCGACCTGCTCGGCGGCTCCCACCGTCGTGACGATCCCTGGGTGCAGCATCTCCGCGGAAGTCTCGATCACCGATGACGCGCAGCTGTTGTACTTCGCCTGCGGCGATCCGACAACGGGACGGGTCCGGATCATGTACTCGCGACGACAGGGAAGCGGATGGGGCACCGCGACGCCAGTGGACTAGGACGCCGAGCAACCGGATTTTCCGAGCTTGGGCGCGCCTGACGTTCGGTGAAGCTGACATCACACGATTGCTGATGCTTGGTGCGCTCGCCACGATCCGGCAGGCGGCGTGTAGTTGGGCAGGAGGCCGGCCGGGAGACCCCGACCGCTTATTGTACGGGGCTGCGGGGCATTTTCGCAGCATAAGACCGGCGAGGCAAGCGGACACTCGAGGGGAACAGCCTCGCTGGGTCTTGAGTTACAGGCTGCGCTTGGTGTAGAATAGCCGAGCGTTAGGTCGCGGCTATTCGGCGACAACGCGTTACATCGACAGCATAATTGGCGTTAGATGTCCCATTTAGTCCTCTAGGCAGCATGGAACGTCACGTTCCGATTTGGCGCACCTGGCCGTGGCCGACGATCTGCGGTCTCTTGGCTATAGCCATCCCGTTGCTCGCCGTGACTTACTGGCGCGCGATTTACATTCCCCGCAAGGACCTATCACGGTGTCGTGCCGCGTACACAGGCGCCAAGAACGCGTCAGATACCTTAGCTACGGACACGCTCACACTCCGAATCCGAGAACTCAGGTGGCTCGGCTATGAATCCGACCATTGTAGCGTATTGCGCGGTCGGCGCAATTAGGGTGAGATCTCGGCGCTGGACATCTAACGATCGCTGAAGCTGACAAAGCACCATCAACGATTGCTCGCTGCGCTCGCACTATGTGGCGTGCTTTGCAGCTTAGCTCTAGGCGTTAGGCGGCACCTCAGGCCACGCAAAACGGTCGAATGACTTACTTGCTTCGAGTCGGCACGAGGGCATCCCTGTCTATCATTCTCTTCGCGGTCGGGAGTTGTCGAGAGAAGGCATCTCCCGACGACACCACGTATGCGCACGTTCTCGACTTCGATTCGGCCACGGTGCGCCTCGCGACGGCGGACGATACGGTCTCGCTCGCACTTGAACTTGCGGCTTCGACGGACCAACAACGCTTAGGACTCATGGAACGGCAGCACCTTCCTGACCGCGCCGGGATGCTCTTCGTGTACGATTCCGCCCAGCCCCCCGACGCCGGGTTCTGGATGTACCGGACCAGGATCCCGCTCGACATTGCTTTTCTC
>JANMAM010000106.1:0-5808 GCA_031359795.1 Gemmatimonadaceae bacterium | reverse complement strand
GGAGTCGAGCGAGCAGGTCCACAGGAAGCAAGTAGTTGAGCGGAGCCAACCCGAGAGCATGTTCTGGACAGCTGATCCAGGCATGACTGATCGATGGGGAGGTGACGCGAAATGTTACTGGACTTTGTCTCGTTTTGCATGAAGGCCTGGGTTAGCTGGGTCTAGCGGCTAACGGCGAAACTGGCACAGGGCGCGGGGTTCTCCGGTTCTCGAATGATGAGTCGAATCAAGCTATATGTCTGTGCCATTTCTGTAGCCGCGCTCGGATCTTGGGCGGGCCTTTTCTTGTTGTACGACGATCGTCCGGATCGCTGGCTGGTCGCCATCGCATGCATGGCGGGGTGGGGGCTGGTGACGCAGTTGCTAGGGCACCGGATCGGCGGTGAATCGGCCGCCAGTATCGCGTCGATCCCATACTTGGCCGGCGCGTTTCTCGCGCCCGGATGGGAGATTCTAGGTGGGATTTGCGCGGCCGAGCTGATAGTGGGGGTGGCGCTGCGGCGGCCCCCAATCAAAGCGATCTTCAACATCGCGCAGACTATCCTCGGGTTCGCGCTCGCGATCTTGGTCTATCGCGCGCTCGGCGGAAACCCGCTACTCGCGGGCGGCGAGTTCCGTCCCCTTGCTTTTTGCGCGGGGATCTTCGTCGCCTTCGCGATCAATACTCTTGCCGTGAGTGGAGCTCTCGCGATCAGCGCAAACCGTAGCTTAATCCTTGTTTGGCGCGCAACGACACGAGGTTCGCTCTTCTACGACGTGCTCTCGGCTCCGCTGCCCTACTTATTCGCGCAACTATTTATCGCGAAGGGAGTCCTTGGCGCGGTTATGTTGGCCGTTCCGTTGCTTGTTGTCCGCCAGATCTTCGTGACTGCTTGGAAACTTGAGCAAGCAACTCAAGACTTACTCCAATTGATGGTCAAGGCAATTGAGGCGCGTGACCCATACACCTCGGGACACTCGCACCGTGTTCAGGAGTATGCGATGATTTTGGGGCGCGCAACCGGGCTATCGGCACGGGCCGTGGAACGACTGGGAAAGGCGGCGCTCTTGCACGACGTGGGAAAGATCCACGAGATGTACGCCCCGATTCTACGCAAGCCAGATAAGCTGACCGCGGAAGAGTGGGCGATAATGAAAACCCATCCCGTGAAGAGTGCGGAGCTGGTGGCCGCAGTTTCGCACCTGCGCGACATCGTCCCCGCGATTCGCCACCATCACGAGAATTGGGACGGAAGTGGCTACCCTGATGCGGTCCAAGCAGAAGCAATCCCGCTTTTTTCCCGCCTCATCGCGATCGCAGATACTATCGATGCGATGACCACAACCAGGCCATATCGCTCGGCACGTTCGCTGGAGGCGGTCCGCGCAGAACTAACGGCAATGGCAGGAAAGCAGTTTGACCCCAAAATCTGCGGGACCGTTTTGGATGGCGTGTTCTTCGCAAAACTGAGCGCCGCAGTTTCAGCGAACATGACACCCCGCGATGCTAGTAATTCGCAGAACTTGCAGATCGCATAACAGAGCGGGCGCGCCAAGGTAGCACCTCCCGCCCCTGCCGGGTACGGCGCTCTTTGGACATGTCAGTTGACGAGCACCCTGCGCGCAAAAGCGCGTAGCATCTCCGCAGCTGAGCTGGACGGCGGCCGCGATGCAAGCGAGACGATTTCTCGAGGGAGCGTTGTTGGCGATCCCGTTGCAAATGACCGCAGTATCGGGTTTGGCGACGGCCAATGTTCGCGTCGAGTCTCGTTCACATAACGCTCGACGAGCTGCTTGGCTTCGCTGCCGCGCCCCCGTCGTTGCAATGCCATGGCGATGCTTACCACAGCCGTTTCTTGGCCTGGCCTTTCGCGAAGTCGCTCGTTTAGAGTGATCAACTCATCTAAGAGTTGCTCCGGCCAAGGGGTGTTCAGCAGTTCAGACCCCAAAAGGCGGACGGCTAGATCCTCACACAAGCCATGCACACTTAATTCGCCGTGTGCGACGTACTCCAGCTGCTCCTGCGCCAAGCGGTAATCGCCGACCATGAGTGCGATTATCGTAATCGTGTGACGCATCGGCAAGTCCGCTGCGGGGGGGCAGCGGTCGAGTACCCGCAACACTTGCTGCGCGAGCGTCATCGCTAAGGAGTAGTCCTCACACGCGACGGCGTGGCCGGCAAGTCGATCTAACGCGCGGGCTTCGTCCACCGGATGGGCGAGTGACCTCGCAACGGCCACTGCTTCAACCAGCCGTTCAGAAACTATGTCAAAGTGCCCCGCGATGAAGTGTGGCAATGAGGAAATACGGAGAGCGCCAGCGAGGCGGGTCGTTCGAGCACGCCGAGCTAGAGCCAAATACTCGTCACCGAATTCGATCGCCTTAAATATGTCGCCGAACTCAAACTCGTAGATGAGACCAGTTCTCAGCATGTGTGAGCGTTCACTGTCGCTGCTCGGAGAAACCTGACCGGCGGCCGTGGCGATTCGTCTCGCCGCCTCCGAGTTGGATTCGCCGTAAGCGGCTACCATACCGAGCGCCGCCGCCGCGAGTCTATGATCTGCCGGTGCTGTCTCGCACCCGATGCACGAGAGGGCGTGTTCTACGACGCCATCAACTCGCCGGCGGTCCAAACAGGCGTGTAGAAACCCGATCTCATTCGGCGAGTGAACTCGTTCGTTAGTGCCACTCAATCGAGACTCTATCTCCATCGCGACGCGACAGTTCTCGCGGAGTTCCTCACTAAGCCCGCATGCCTCCAAGAAGGCGCGGCGTTCATTTAGTAGGCGCAAGCGATCGCTATCCAGCGTGCAGAGAATGAGGGAGTTCTCGATTAAGATCGCCGCTTCGTAAACTGCACCGACGCTGCCCATGTGACGGGCAGTAGAAGTCACCAACTCCAATGCCGTTGACGTTGCCCCCGCCGCGCTCCAATGTTTGGCAGCCTGCCATGTGACGCTCGGATCCGTAGAGCCGCGCTCAATCTCGGCGGTCAAACGTGAGGCGATTGCGCGGTGTAGCATCAATGCCGCGTTGGATCCCATCTTTTGCAGCGCGGCATCCGCGAGCAGGCTGTGTCGAGACGCGATGTATTCCGCGGTACATACAACCAAACCGCCCTTGTCCAGTTCTTCGACACATCCGATCACCTGCCATCGCTGCATGCCCAATACTGCTTCGAGAACGCTGGTGGTCGCTTCGCCCTCAAGCAGCGCGACGGCCTGCATAGTGTACAGCGCCGCCTTATCCAATCCAGTTACCCGCTCTTCAATCAGTGCTTCGAGGGATGCCGGAACGTGGCTGCGGTCTTTCGTGTCGCGCCAATGCGATAGCAGCTCCGTCATGTAAAGCGGGATGCCTTCGCTGCGTTCGGTAGACCACTCGGTGATATCACTGTCTTCTTGGATACCGAGCGCAACGCATAGCGATCGCGCGAGCGCGCGCGCCTTCTCATCGGGGAGTCGAGGAACGTCGTGAACGACGAGTTGCCGGCGGTCAATGCCTTCGAGCAGCGATCCGTCGCCCAGCGTCCGCGCCGTCATGATGACCAACAACTGCCGCCCTCGATTCGACCCAATCAGCTCCTTCAGGACCTCTAGCGAAACGCGGTCGATCCAATGCACGTCTTCGATCAGCAGGTACAACGGTCGTTCACTCGCAATCGCATCAACCAGATCTCGCAACGACGACCGGACAGCCGCGTGCAGAAATGCCGCCCCGCCATACTCGTCCGGATCCAGCCGCTCGTGCGGGTCGTACGACCCAAGCCGCTTCACGAGCTTCAGCGCTTCCGGCGAGCAGCCTAACGCCCCCGGCATCCGCAACAGTTGCGGCGCAAGCTCCATAAATACCGCAAGCGGACGCTCCACAGCATCCGACCTGCAATCCACACGGACGATCCGAGCTCCGCGCATCGCGGAGATGTTCGCAAACTCGGTGACCAGACGGGTCTTCCCGATCCCCGGGGGTCCATGGATTACACAGGTCTGCCCAGCCCCGCCCGTGACCCTCGCTGCCACGTTTGCCAACACGGCGAGGCTCTCTTCACGCCCAACCAGTGGAACCTTCCCCGCCGCCGACGCCGGTGGGTGCGACACCCGCTCCGAAATCCGGTTCCTCAACAGCGACGCCGGGAGCCGGAGGTCAGCGTACGTGCCCCCCATCTCCTCGATGAACCCGTCGATCATCCGTAGTGCTTCGCGCTTGTCGCCGCGAAGCGCCGTGAACTCCGCCAGCGTCAGTGTCGCTTCTTCGTTCAGCGGGTCGAGCACCAAGCACTGCCGCGCCAGCTTCGCGGCCTCATCCCAGCCGTTGCGTCGCCGAGCCTCGCCTAACGCAGGCACGATGACGCTGCGGATCGAGCGCCCGGCCCGCTCGCGTGTGCGCTCGAGCCACGTCAGGAACGACGCGGAGGCCTTCGGCGCGTAGCCTGGAAACACCGCGACCGCGTCCTCTGGCGAAAGCGGCGAGAGGGCAAGCGTTCGCTCGTCCGCGCAATCGAAATCCGCCAGTGCCGCGCGGTCGCCGAGCGTGTAGTGCTCGCCAGTAGTCTCGATCGGCGCGCCCATCCGGCGCAGCTTGTAGACGACCTGCCGCAAGCAGTGACTCGCGTGACGCTGATCGCTGTTCCACCAGAAATACTCGGCCAAAGTAGACCGTGAAATCGGTCGGCCGCGCTCGACGATCAAGTGCGCGAGGATCCCGAACAGCACCTCGGAGCCCGCATCGAGTCGCACTTTCTCGAGCTGGATCGCACAATCGGCGATCGCTTTCAGCTTGATCATCGCGTCTCCACCGACGCACCGGTTCGTCCGGTCGGACCGCGGGCGGTCGAGGGCGAGACGTCAGCGTCGCGCGAAACCAGCTCTCCTCGAGCCCGGATGACATTCTCGGCGGCTGCGTCATCTGGCCGTCATCCGGGTGGCACATATTGAGTTACGAGGCACCGACCGGAAAGAGAAGAGCCCCCGAACCGTCGGCGCCGCGCGGACCGCAAAGCGTGCATGCCCCCGCCCATCCGCACACGTGCCGTCCCGTCGCGTCGCCGCCGCGTCCGGCGAATTCCTAGCGCTTCCCCGGCTTCGCGATAAGGTCTTCCACCTTCACCCCATCCGCCTCGCCCTGGAAGTTCAGCACGATCCGGTGCCGCAACACCGGCAACGCGACCGCGTTCACGTCTTCGAGATCCGGATACGGCCGCCCGTCCATCGCCGCCCGCGCCTTCGCGCCGAGCACCAGGTATTGCGACGCCCGCGGGCCCGCGCCCCAGCTCACATAACGCTTCACCTCCGCCGACGCTTGCTCGTCGTCGGGCCGCGTCCGCCGCGCCAGCGACACCGCGTGCGACACCACCACCGGCGCCGCCGGCAGCCGCCGCACCAGGTGCTGCAGCGCCACCAGCTGCGTTGCATCGAGCACCCGCGTCACGTTAGGCGACGAGTCCCCCGTCGTCCCGTTCACGATCTGCTCCTCCTCCGCGCGCGACGGATAGCCCACGCTCAGCGAGAACATGAACCGGTCGAGCTGCGCCTCGGGCAGCGGATAGGTCCCCTCCTGCTCGATCGGGTTCTGCGTCGCCAGCACGAAGAACGGCTCGGGCAGCGCGTGCGTCACCCCGCTCGACGTCACCGTGTGCTCCTGCATGCTCTGGAGCAGCGCCGCCTGCGTCTTCGGCGGGGCGCGGTTGATCTCGTCGGCCAGCACGATGTTCGCGAACACCGGCCCGCGGGCGAAGGTGAACGCGCGCCGGCCGCTCGTCTCGTCGAGGATCTCGGTGCCGGTGATGTCGCCCGGCATCAGGTCGGGCGTGAACTGCACCCGCGAGAACCT
>JANMAM010000083.1:0-2704 GCA_031359795.1 Gemmatimonadaceae bacterium | reverse complement strand
GTCGCAGGTGAGGCCGCACTGCCCCATCAGCCAGCCGACGCCGCCGCCTAACGTCAGGCCGGCGATGCCGGTGGTCGAGATCAGCCCTCCGGTCGTCGCGAGCCCGTGCTCCTGCGTCGCCCGGTCAAACTCACCCCACGTCAGCCCTGTCTCGGCGACCGCGGTCCGCGCCCCGGCGTCAACCACGATGCGCTTCATCTGCGAGACGTCGATGACGAGACCGTCGTCGACCATCGCCAGCCCTGCCGCGTTATGACCGCCACCGCGTACCGCCGGGTAGATCCCCTCGCGCGCGGCGAAGCGCACCGCGGCGGCGACGTCCCGAGGACCGGTGCAGCGCGCAATCGCCGCGGGACGCTTGTCGATCATCCCGTTCCAGATGCGGCGTACCGCGTCGTAACCCGGAGATTGAGGGGTGATGATCTCACCGCGGAAGTCTCGCTTCAGCGCTTCGACATTCATGGTCGCCTCCGGCCTGGCAGGTTGGGGGGGTTCGCTGCGGGAGATTGTCGATCTCGCGGGCTTGAGCGTAGCTCGCCCCGGATCGAGAGGCAAGGAGCCCGGTCCGCAAGCCTCGCTCGCACCAGCCCCGAGCGGTAAACTTCCCCCATGTGCGGACGCGCGACCATCACCGAGACGGGCGAGATCCTGCCCGACACGTTCTCGTTCACCGAGCGAGCGAACAGCTACAACCTGTTCCGGCCGCGCTTCAATCTTTCGCCGCGTCAGGACATCCCCGTCGTCCACGTCGATCCCGAGACGGGGCGCCTGACGCTGCGGCCGATGCACTGGAACCTGATTCCCGGACACCTGCGCGGCGCCGACGCAGTCGCGCGCTTCGATCGCGAGTACAGCACCTTCAACGCGCGACTCGAGCGGGCGAGCAGCGCCCCAACTTTTCGCCATGCCTGGCAGCGACAGCGCGCGCTCGTCATCGTTGACGGGATGGTCGAATGGACCGGCACCCGGGGCGCGAAGATCCCCTACCGCATCCGCCGCCCCGACGGCGCCCCCTTCGCCATGGCCGGCCTGTGGGATCGGTGGCGCGGCGACGCGGCGAACGACGCGAGTCCCGAGCAGCAGGACCTCTGGAGCTGCACCGTCATCGTCGGGGCCGCCGACGACTGGTTCGGAAAGTATCACCATCGGATGGCCCGCCTGCTCACGCCGGATCTCTACGCGCAATGGCTCGACCCCGACCTTACCGACGGCGACGCCGTGCAGCGCCTGCTCGAGACGAGTCCCTACCCGATGGAGACGCTCGTCGCCGAGCGCATCTCGCCGCGCATCAACAATCCGGGATACGACGCGCCCGATGTGCTCACGCCGATCGCTAACGGCAACTGATCGATGGACACCGGCCGCTACGTGATCATGGGAGTCGCCGGTGCCGGCAAGACGCTGATCGGTTCGCGCCTCGCCCGCGCGTTAGGCGTCGACTTCGCCGAGGGCGACGACTACCACCCGCCGGAGAACGTCGCGCGCATGTCGGCGGGGATCCCGCTGAACGACGCTGACCGCCAGGGCTGGCTCGCCGCCCTCGCCGCCCGGATCATGGATGCGCGGCGCGCCGGCACCGGCCTGGTCGTCGCCGCGTCCGTGCTCAAGCGGGCGTACCGCGATCTCCTCCGCGCTGGCGATCCCGAGCTGCGCTTCGTGCTCCTGACCGCGCCCCGCCCACTGATCGCCGAGCGTCTCGAACATCGCACCGGCCACTACATGCCGCCGATACTGCTCGACAGCCAGCTCGCGATCCTCGAGCCGCCCTCGGCGGACGAGCGGGCGTGGGTGTATGACGCCGCGGAGTCGCCAGACGCGATCGTGAACGAGCTGGCCCGGCGGATCAGGCACACCGCGCCCGCGGCCCGCGACGCGTGACCCACGACGCTCAGCTGCTTCTGCTCGCGGCGGCCGCGGTCGTCGCGCTGATCATCGCGATCGCCCGGTTCAAGCTCCACCCATTCGTCGCGCTGGTGGTCGTGTCGCTCCTCCTTGGCGCGGCCGCCGGTATGCCGTTAGGCAAGGTGCTCGCCTCATTCCAGGACGGTGTCGGTGCCGCGCTCGGCTTCATCGCCGTCGTTGTCGGGCTCGGGACCATGCTTGGCAAGATGATGGCGGAGTCGGGGGGTGCGACGCGGATCGCCACGACGCTGATCGCGCGCTTCGGCGAGCGGAACGTGCACTGGGCGATCATGTTCGTCGCCTTCATCGTCGGATTGCCGGTATTCTTCCAGGTGGGATTCGTCCTGCTCATTCCGCTCGTCTTCACGATCGCGCGGCGAACCGGACTCTCACTGGTGAAGGTCGGCATTCCATTGGTGGCGGGACTGTCGGTGGTACATGGGATGGTGCCGCCTCACCCCGCCGCCATGCTCGCCGTCGGCACTTACCACGCCGACGTCGGAAAGACGATCCTCTGGTCGCTGCTCATCGGGCTTCCGACCGCGGCGCTGGCCGGTCCGATCTACGCCACCTGGATCTCACCGCGAGTAAAGTTCGCGCGCGAGAATCCGATGGCCGCGGTGCTCGAGACAACCGCGCCGCGGACGATGCCGTCGTTCAGCGTCGCGCTGCTCACGGTGCTCGTCCCGGTGTTCCTGATGATGGCGGCCAGCATCGGCAACATCACGTTAGGCGCCGACAGCGCGCTGCGCCGCGGGCTCGACTTCGTCGGCAGCCCGATCGTCGCCCTGCTCATTGCCTT
>JANMAM010000081.1:0-10011 GCA_031359795.1 Gemmatimonadaceae bacterium | reverse complement strand
GCAGATCGCAAAGCGCGAGTCGATGGATCCGAGCAAGGACCAGGGTGGCGACCTGGGTTGGAATCGTCGCGGGGCGATGGTGCCCGAGTTCGAGCGGGTGATGTTCGCGCTGCCGCCGGGCGTCGTCAGCAATGTCGTCGAGACGCCGTTCGGGTTCCACATCATTCGCGTCGATCGGGTGCAGCCGGCGGAAGTGAAGGTGCGGCACATCCTCATCAAGCCGGTGATCGATTCGGGCGCGGTCGCCACTGCACAGCACGAAGCCGACACGGTGGTCGCGCAGCTCAAGCGAGGGCTCGCGTTCGATTCGCTGTCGAAGGCGCATCACGATCCGATGGAGCTCCGCGGCGCGTTCGATCCGTGGGAGCGGTCGCAGCTTCCGCCTGAGTACGCGGCGGCGCTCGACGCGAAGAAAGCCGGAGACATCGCCGGACCATTTCGCATCGAGGATCCGCGGCGCGGCGCAAAGTTCGTCGTCGTCTCGATGTTGACCGCCGTCGAAGGCGGAGACTTCACGATCGACGACCTCCGCGAGCGGATCCGGGAGCAGCTCTCGCAGGAGAAGGCAATGCGCCGCATGCTCGACCAGCTGCGGCAGACCACCTACGTGTCGATCCGCATCTAGCGTGACGCCGGCGGCGGGCGATCGCACGCGCGCCGGTTCAGCGGGCGATGCGCCGCGCCGCCCCCGCCTCGCCGTAACTCTCGGCGACCCACGGGGCATTGGTCCGGAGATCATCGCCGCCGCCCTCGCCGACGAGCGCGTACGGCGTGCCTGCAGCTGGCACGTGATCGGACCCGCCGGGACGGCGGCCCCGGTCGACGAACCGTTAGGCCGGTGGAGCTCCGGCGAGAGCGCCGCCGCCGCCGGCGCCCTTGCCGGTCGCGCCGTCGAGCGTGGCGCGCGGATGGCGATCGCTGGTGAAGTCGACGGCATCGTCACCGCGCCGCTCGACAAGAGCGCGCTCCTCGCCGGAGGGTTCGACTATCCCGGCCACACCGAAATGCTCTCGGCGATCGCCGGAGTTCCCGTGGCGATGATGCTGGCCTCGGAGCGGCTGCGCGTCGTGCTCGCGACGACGCACCTCGCGCTCCGCGATGTCCCACGCGCGCTCACGCGCGACGCAATCGTTTCCGCGGCCCGGATCACGCGTGCCGGGCTCCGCGACTGGTTCGGCATCGCCGAGCCGCGCATCGCGCTCTGCGCGCTCAATCCTCACGCCGGCGATGGTGGCCGCTTCGGCAACGAAGACGAGGATATCCTCGGACCCGCGGCGAGGGCGGCGCACATCGAAGGACCGTTCCCCGCCGACACGGTCTTCGTGCGCGCGATGCGCGGCGCGTTCGACGCGGTGATAGCCCCCTACCACGACGTCGGAATGACCGCGATCAAGGTTGCCTCGTTCGGCAACGCGGTGAACGTGACGCTCGGGCTTCCATTTCCCCGGACATCACCCGATCATGGTACGGCGCTCGACATCGCCGGCACTGGCCGCGCCGATCCATCGAGCTTCATCGAAGCGATGCTCCTCTGCGCGCGCATTGCGTCGCGCCGGGCATTGCCTCCAATCCCATCAGCACGATGACCCGCTCCCTCCGCCGCAGCACGCAGGTCGCAGTCGCCGCCGTTATGATCGCCGCTTCCGGCGCCTGTGCGTCGAATCCGGTGCCTGCTCCGGCCCCCGCTCCGCCGCCACAGCCGTCGGGGGTCGCGCCCGACACGACCTTCGCGGGCCCCCAACGCAGCGTTGCCGTTCGCGCGGACCAGCGCGCCGTCGATGCGATCATCGCTGAGGGCATGCAGCGGTCGCACGCGGGCGACGATCTGGCGTACCTCGCCGACGTCATCGGTCCGCGCCTGACGGCGACGCAGGCGCTGAAGCGCGCCAACGACTGGACGGCGGAGAAGTTTCGCGAATACGGCCTCGTCAACGTGCACCTCGAGCCATGGACGTTCGGGCAGTCGTGGACTCGCGGACCGGCGGCTGTGCGCATGACTGCACCGCACGAGCGCTGGCTCAACGCGGTGTCGTGGGCGTGGGCGCCCGGGACGAACGGTCCGGTGAACGGTGACGTCGTGTACATGAACGCGGCCACGCGCGGCGACTTCGACACGCGATTCGCCGGCAAGCTGCGTGGGAAGTGGGTTCTGACGCGCGGGCCGGTGACGATCTGGAACCCCGACGGGCCGCCGATGATGGCCGCCGACAGCGCGCGTCTCGATTCACTGCGCCGCGCACAGTCCGCGGCACCAACGAGCCCGTTTCGCGATTCGCTCCTGACCGTGCTGTCGAACGAGGGCATCGCGGGCTACATCGTGTCCGGCGCCAAGCGATTTGGACTCGAGACGATGAGCGGTTCGCCCGCGCGCATCTATCCGTTCGCTTACATCGTCGTCGACAACGAGACGTACGGTCAGATGCATCGCCTGATCGCGCGCGGCCAACGCGTCACGCTCGAGGCGAACATCCGAAACTCGATCGGCGCCGACTCGGTGACGGTCTACAACACGGTTGCCGAGATCCGCGGATCGGAGAAACCGGAAGAAGTCGTCCTGCTCGGCGCACACCTCGACTCGTGGGACCTCGGGACCGGGACGACGGACAACGGCACCGGATCGATCGCCGTGCTCGAAGCTGCGCGCATCCTCCAGGCATCGGGCGTGAAGCCGAAGCGCACAATCCGTTTCGTCCTCTTCAGCGGCGAAGAGCAGGGCCTTTACGGCTCGAAGATGTACGTGCGCGATCACGCGCCCGATATGGGGAAGATCCAATCGGTCCTCGTGCTCGACAACGGCACCGGGCGCATCACCGGCATGGCGCTCCAGGGCCGCAACGAGCTGCGCGACATGTGGAGTTCGCTCTTCGCCCCGGCCGGGGCGCTCGGCCCCTTCAAGGTGCGGGCAGGCAACAAGGGCGGCACCGACCACCTGTCGTTCCTGCCTCACGGTGTGCCCGCGTTCAACTACGACCAGGAATCACGCGGCTACGATCACACCCATCATTCGCAGATCGACACCTTCGATCACGCCGTGCTTCCCGACGTGATGCAGGCCGCGACCGTGATGGCGGTGAACGCCTACCAGCTCGCAAACCTCGACGAGCTGCTCCCGCGAGGACCCGTCAGGCAGCGTTAGGAAACGTCGCGGGCCTTGTCGCGCCGATCGCCGGCGGAGTGCAGGTCGACTGACAGTGTGTCGATGCGGCGACCGTCCATCGCGCGGGCGGTGAACACGGCCCCGCCTCCGGTGACGCGATCGCCGACGACGGGGAGCCGGCCCAACATTCCGAACACCCAGCCGCCGATCGTCGTGTAATCATCGGACGAGACGTCGAGGCCGTAGCGCTCGTTCAGTTCGTCGATGTTCGTACTGCCGGGGACGAGCACTTCACCGGCGGCGTCGGTCGCGGGGCGAGCGAAGGGCTGCGCGGGCTCGTCGTACTCGTCGAGGATTTCGCCGACGATTTCCTCGAGCAGGTCTTCCATCGTCACCACGCCGGCGGTCCCGCCGTACTCGTCGAGCACGATCGCCATGTGCTCCTTGAGGCGCTTGAAGTCGGACAGGACTTCCTCTACCTCGCGCGTTCCGGGCACGACGTGCACCGGTCGCATGATCTCGCGCAGCGAGAATGTGGCCGGGCGGCGCACGAGGATCCGCAGCAGATCCTTCGCGAGCACGAGGCCGATGACGTGGTCGATCGTCTCCTCATAGACCGGAAAGCGCGAGAAGCCGCTCTCGTCTGCGATCGCCACCGCTTCGTCGAGCGTCGCTTCGACGTCGAGCGCGACGATCTCGGTGCGCGGCGTCATCACCTCGCGCGCGTTCTTTTCCGAGAACTCGAACACGCCTTCGATGAGGTCCGCGTCGCGCTGCTCGAGCACACCGCCTTCCTGGCTCTGCTCGACGAGCAGCCGCAGCTCGTCGGCCGAGTGCACCTGCTCGTCCGCGTTGATCGGCTTCTGCCCGAGGGCGCGAAGCGTCAGCGTCGATGACCGACTGAGGATGATGGTGAACGGAACGACGAGCCAGGCGAATACCATCAGCGGCGGGGCCAGCCAGCGAGCGAGTGCCTCCGGGTGATTGAGCGCGGCGCCCTTTGGCACGAGCTCGCCGAACACGACGTGGAGGTACGTCACGACGATGAGGGCGACCGTTGCGCCGATCGTCAGGCGGAGCGAGAGCTCGATCGCGAAGGGGAGGTGTTCGAGAAAGCGCTCGAACAGCTCGCCGAGCGCGGATTCGGCCACCCACCCGAGTCCGAGGCTGGCCAGCGTGACCCCCACCTGCGTCGCCGACAGCAGGCGTGGAAGGTTGCCGAGGGCGCGGAGCGCAAGGCGTGCCTTACGGTCGCCGAGGCGGGTCATCGCCTCGAGCCTCGTTCGCCGCGAGCGAACGAGCGCGAACTCGGCGCCGACGAAGAAGCCGTTGAGGAGAACGAGGACGACGATGACGATCAGCCGGAATAGCACCGGGGAAAGCTACTCGTTGCACGGGCCCCTCGGCCACCCGGACGCGCGCTGACGGCGAATCCAGCTCCGGCAAGCGCGCTTTTACCATCTGTTAACGGTGATGTCAAGATGCAAATATGAGTGACGAAGCGCGCGTCGCGCTCGTCTTTGATCGATGATCAGCGACTCCCAATGAGCGATTACCGCATCGAGAAAAGCCGCTGCCCGGTGGTCGTCACCACGCACAGCGGCGAGACCGTAGCCGGCGAGATGTTCCTGCAGCCCTTCGGCCGCCATGACGGGGGAACCGAGCGCCCGCAGGACATCCTCAACAGCGATGAGCCCTTCTTTCCGCTCGCCCTGTCGGACGACGAGACCGTTCTCATCGCCAAGGAACAGGTCGTAGAGGTGTCGATTGCCTTCGATCCAAACGACTCGTTCGAAGCAGAAACCGAGTCGCTCTCGCGGCCGACCGTCATCGAAGTACGGCTGATCAACGGCGCAACGCACGCCGGCGCGATCTTCCTGCAACTCCCGCTCGAGCGCCCCCGGCTTCTCGACTTCCTGAATCGCGATACCGCGCGGTTCCTCACGCTGCACGGCACGGAACGACGCCTGCTGATCAACCGTCGGGTGATCGAGCGCGTCCGTCC
This sequence comes from Gemmatimonadaceae bacterium, assembly GCA_031359795.1. Taxonomy (GTDB): domain Bacteria; phylum Gemmatimonadota; class Gemmatimonadetes; order Gemmatimonadales; family Gemmatimonadaceae; genus JABFXC01. Next base: position 4,909 of record JANMAM010000081.1, on the reverse strand, counting down.
GCTCGACTAAACATGGCACAACTCGATCGATTGCTGTCCGTCATGGTGAGCAACCGTGCGAACGCCCTTCTTCTCAATGAAGGGGATGTCGCACAGCTCGAGGTCGCGGGAGGTTCGCGGCCGGTGACGAAGCAGCCACTGACATCGCAGCAGGTCGTCTCGCTGCTCCGTGAGATCGCGCCCGCTGACGCCGGCGCGAAGCTCGACACCGGCGAACAGTCGGTCTTCCAGTACAACTCGGACGATGGGATCTTCATCGCCCGGGCGACACAGGTTGACGGGCGCTGGGAAGCCTCGATTCGGGTCGACGACGACGGCGCATTCCTTGGGGAAGCGGCGCGATTGAGCGGAGCGACAGCGGTCGCGACGCCTGTCGGAGCACCGGCGGCGGCGCACGTCGCCCCGCCGGTGCGAAACGCGGCACCAACGCCCGCCGCATCGCGGCCCGTCGCCGTGACCGGCGCGCAGCCGGTCGTCAGTCGCGCCCCGGCGCCAGCCGCTGCCGAGCCGGTGCCTGACGTCTTCGTCGCGGATCCGCGCGCGAAGATCGAAATCGACACGCTGCTCAGGCAACTGGTGTCGAAGGGGGCGTCGGACTTGCATCTCCGCGTCGGCGAGCCGCCCGTGCTGCGCCTGCACGGCGAGATGATGCGGATCGAAGGTCGCGCGCCGGTGAGCGACGAGTTCATGCGCGCGATGCTGCTCTCGATCATGCCGGAGCGGAACCGCAACGAATTCGAGGAGCTGCACGACACCGACTACGCCTACGAGATCGAGGGCATCGCGCGCTTCCGCGCGAATGCATCCATGGAGCGCAAGGGGCCGGCGGCGGTCTTCCGCGTCATCCCCGCGCAGATGGTCACGGTCGAACAGATGGGCGTCACCCAGGAGGTGCAGCAGCTCTGCTACCTCACGAAAGGTCTCGTCCTGGTCACCGGGCCGACCGGCTCGGGCAAATCGACGACGCTCTGTTCGCTCATCGACCTCGTCAACCGCTCGCGCACCGATCACGTCATAACGATCGAGGACCCGATCGAGTTCGTGCACCCGAACAAGAACTGCATCATCACGCAGCGTCAGGTCGGTGTGCACACGAAGAGCTTCAAGAGCGCGCTCCGCGCCGCGCTCCGCGAGGACCCCGACATCATTCTCGTCGGCGAGCTTCGCGATCTCGAGACTGTCGCGATCGCGATCGAGACGGCCGAGACGGGTCACCTCGTCTTCGGGACGCTGCACACCACGACCGCGGCCGGCACGGTCGACCGCATCATCGACCAGTTCCCGGCTGACCGCCAGGAACAGATTCGCGTCATGCTCGCGGAATCGCTCAAGGGCGTGATCTCGCAGACGCTCTGCAAGAAGATCGGCGGCGGGCGTGTCGCGGCACGAGAGATCCTGCTCACCAATCCGGCGATCTCGAACCTGATCCGCGAATCGAAGGTCTTCCAGATCAATTCGGTCCTGCAGACGTCGCGCAAGCTGGGCATGGTCACGCTCAACGACGCACTGATCGACCTCGTTGACGGGAAGCTTGTCGAGCCGAAGGAAGCCTACACGAAGGCGATCGACAAGCCGAACTTCGTCACGATGCTGCGCAACCGGAACCATGACGTCGGCTTCCTTGACGGCGGAATGGGCATCGACGAAACCGCGAAGCCCGGCGGGCGCCCGGCGACGGGCGCGTCGCCGGCCGTGAAGGCGGCGAAACGCTGAACAGCAGCCGTTAGCCCTTAGCCGTTAGGGTTGAGCAACGGCGGAAACAACCGGGGCCAGGGCCCAGGGGCCAGCCACTGCTAACCTGCAGCTGCTGGCCCCCGGCCCCTGGCCCCACCGCCGTTAGCTGATGGCTAGCGGCTGCCCTTAGTCCGTCTCCGGCAGCTCTTCCGCTTCGGTCGTCCCATCGTCGCTTCGTCGCTCCCGGAGCTCACCCCTCGGTCTCGCGTATTCGTCGCGGGCGCTGTACCCGTAGCCGCCGAAGACCTCGCCGCCGCGCATGTAGTCAGCGCCATAACCGCGGCCAAGGGGGTAAGACTTCTGAGATGCTTCGTCGCGCTCCTCCATTGGGACACCTCCATCGTTGGGCGGGGTTGAAGCTGTGTACCCGTCACGATGCATCGGGCGCCCCGACTAGGCAAGGTGAACCATTCCAAAGCTGCCTTTCGGGCTGAATTCGGCTATATTCCAAGGCTATGGAAATCCGTAACATTGCCATCATCGCACACGTCGATCACGGGAAGACGACCCTCGTCGACAAGATGCTCCGCCAGGCTGGGGCGTTCCGCGAAAATCAGGTCGTCGACGAACGCGTCATGGATTCGAACCCGCTCGAGCGCGAGCGGGGGATCACCATTCTTGCCAAGAATACCTCCATCCGCTGGAAGGGGACGAAGATCAACGTCGTCGACACCCCGGGCCACGCGGATTTCGGCGGTGAAGTCGAGCGCATCCTCCGGATGGTGGACGGTGTGCTGCTGCTCGTCGACGCGTTCGATGGTCCGATGCCACAGACGCGGTTCGTGCTCCGCAAGGCGCTCGCGTTAGGCAGGGTGCCGATCGTCGTCATCAACAAGATCGACCGCCCCGGCGCCGATCCGATGCGCGTGCATGATGAAGTGCTCGACCTCTTCATCGAGCTCGAGGCGACGCCTGAACAGCTGGACGCCGCGGTCGTCTACGCGTCGGCGCGCGAGGGTGTGGCGACGATGGACATGGACGTCAAGCCGACGGACCTGTCGCCGCTGTTCGACATCATCATCGAGAAGGTGCCGAAGCCGCCGCATGATGCGACCGGCACCTTCCAGATGCTCGTGTCGACCATCGACTACTCGCCGTACGTCGGACGGCTCGCCGTCGGGCGCGTCGAGCGCGGCACCATCCGGGTCGGCGAGACCGTCGCACTCCTGCCGATGGACGAGTCGCGCCCGGCCGAGCGCGCGAAGGTGACGAAGCTGATCGCGTTCGAGGGACTGGAGCGCACCGAGGTGCAGGAAGCGGCAGCGGGCGAGATCGTCTCGATGGCGGGGCTCGAGGGCGTCGAGATCGGACTGACGATCACCGACGTCGAGCACCAGGAGCGCCTCGAGGGCATCGCCGTCGAGGAGCCGACGATCAGCGTCGACTTCATCGTCAACAACTCGCCGTTCGCCGGCAAGGCAGGGAAGTTCGTCACGTCGCGGCAGATCCGTGAGCGGCTGATGAAGGAGCTGGAGCGAAACGTCGCGCTGCGCGTCGAGGACACTGACAGCACCGACACGTGGAGCGTCTCCGGCCGCGGCGAGCTGCACCTGACGATCCTGATGGAGACGATGCGCCGCGAGGGGTACGAGTTCCAGGTGTCGCGCCCGCGCGTGATCACGCGCCGCGGTGCGAACGGCGAACGGCTCGAGCCGTACGAAGAGCTGGCGATCGACGTGCCCGAGGAGCACCTCGGCGCCGTGATCGAGAAGCTCGGGCCGCGTCGCGCCGAGATGATCGAGATGAAGAACCCGGGGCAGGGCCTGGTGCGGATGCTGTACCGGATTCCAGCGCGCGGGTTGTTCGGCTACCGGTCGGAGTTTTTGACTGACACGCGCGGAACCGGATTGATCCATCATCGGTTCCTCGAGTATGGACCGTGGGCGGGTCCGCTCGCTGGGCGATCGCGCGGCACGCTCGTGTCGATGGAAGGCGGCAGCATCGTTGCATTCGCGCTCGCGAATCTCGCCGAGCGGGCGACGCTGTTCGTCGCGCCGGGCGACCCGGTGTACGAGGGAATGATCGTCGGCGAGAACTCGCGGCCCGGAGACATGGACGTGAATCCGACGCGCGAGAAGAAGTTGACGAACATGCGGTCGAAGTCGACCGACGACAACATTCAGCTCGAGCCGCCGAGGGAGTTGACGCTGGAAGGTGCGCTCGAGTATATCGAGGACGATGAGCTGATCGAGATCACACCGGCGGCGATTCGTCTGCGCAAGGCGACGTTGAGTGCGACCGATCGGAAGCGAGTGACGCGCGACCAGAAGAAGGACCGCGAGCGCGCGTCGGTCTGATCCGGATTGGCTTCGGGCATTCGCATCAGCCGGGTACCGCGGCCGGGCCAGGCTCGGGGTTGCTGGACGCGCGGGTAGCGCGCTGCAGATCGATGGGTGAAGCGATGAATGGTGTGGCGTCAGACTGGTCGGACCGGCATTACTTCCAGTACAACTTCACGGAGAGCACGACCATGTGGGGAGAAGTCGGCGCGTCGGAGTTTGTCGACGCGACTGCGGGGATCGCGATGGGCGGGGCGTTCGCGTCGCCGCGGCGGCCGGTCGAAGGTTCGGACGACGAGGAGGAAGAGGTCGACGACGACGGACTCGAGGAGTTCGACGAGGATGAACTGGACGCCGACCTCGACGATCTCGACGATGATGAGGATGACGACGAGGATGATCTCGACGACGACGACGATCTCGACGATGACGAGGACGATCTGGACGACGATCTCGACGATGACGAAGACGATCTCGACGAGGATGAAGAGGAAGACGAGGACTGAACCAACTGGTCGCGGCCCCTTGTAATCGCCGACTGGTCTGCTATAATTCCGATCCCCCGCGGTGCGGGGGCTGAAGTGGAACGAGCAAACGCTTTTTGAAAATCGAGTGATGCATCGTGCGAGGCTCTTGTTGATCCGCTGCCATTTCGTGGGTAGCGGGGAGAGAACAAAACACGATTCTTTAAATGATTCCGGACACTGGCTTCAGGCCAAGTGTCTGATGACGGTGTTCGGGGAGCTATGTCTTACTCTATTGGAGAGTTTGATCCTGGCTCAGGACGAACGCTGGCGGCGTGCTTAACACATGCAAGTCGAGGGAACCTCGCAAGGGGTGACCGGCGAACGGGTGCGTAACACGTGAGCGACCTTCCGTCTTCTGGGGGATAGCCG
>JANMAM010000064.1:0-2791 GCA_031359795.1 Gemmatimonadaceae bacterium | reverse complement strand
TCAACGGCCAGCTGCCGGCCGTAGCTCTTGCGGAGGCTGGTGACGCGGATCGCGGGCGCGGGGTGCGGCATGCCCTGGGAGACGATACGGCTTACGGCTCCGCGACGACGGTGAACGGAAGCGTCGCCAGCAGCGCGCCGTTCCGGGCGCGGACCTCGAGCCGCGCGTTGCCTCCTGATGGGAGAACAACCTCGTAATGCGGGGCTCGTGCACCCGGTGGATCGACGACGATCGCGCCGCTCAGCTGCGAATCGTCACCGGCGCGCCAATCGATCGTCTGGCCGCGCGTGGCACCGAAGTAGTAGTACGTGCCCGGCGCATCGAGCGTGAAGCGGATGTCTCGCGATTCTCCCGGCGCGAGCTCGATCGAGTCCGACGTTGCCGTGCTTGCATCTGACGTGGCGGCATGCGAGCGCAGTCCGCGGAGCGTCAGGCGATCGGAGAGAGAATTACGAATGGTCAGCGCAACCTGGGTCCCGGCCGGGACCCGGATGAGCGGCCCGGGGATGCGGGCCGCCCGCCCTTGCTCGGCGAACGCTGGCACCGTCGCGCCTGGTGCGCTATCCCCCTCGGGGTGCCAGTCGGCGAGCCTCGCCTCCATCCGCAGAGTGAGGACGCCGTGCGCAAGCCTGCCGGCGGGGGTCCGGTTGTCGTTCGCGACGACTCTCGAGACGGCCGCCGGCGATCGCGCGGCGCGCGTCTGCGACGGGGGCGCAGGCGCGACCGCGCCGATCGTAGACAAGCAGAGTGCGAGCGATAAATACAGACGCGACATCTGCCTGTCCTGATGGGGGAAGTCAGAGACTGCGGCTGCCCGGAGCCGCTGTCAAGAGCTTCGCCCTCGCCCCACCACTACCCCCCGCCAAGCTCGCAACTCGCGTCGGCTGCGCGCCCCGTCTCAGCCTAACGACTGGAACTGCATCACGCGGATAACCCGGATAACACGGATACGGCCAATCACACTGACAGCTCCCCACGCGCGACGGAGCGATCCGTATGATTGCTTTTCAGATCCGTGTTACTGCAGTCCAGCCGTTATGCCCCCCCACCCCCGGCTGCGAGCGGTGTGGCACGCTGCCGACGCCTTGCGACCTGGCGCGGGCCGGGCCAAGCTTGTGATCCCGCCCCCGGTGTCTCTCTCCCCCGCGGCACCAGCCCCTTCATTGCTGATCATGCCCACGAGCAGACTCCTGCTGGTCGTCGTCGTATTGCTCGTCGCATGCAGGGACGACATCACCGCAACCAACCCGCCCGACACCACCGCACCGAATCCACAGGGTGTCTCCGTGCTCACGCAGCACAACGACAACACCCGCGCCGGGTTGAACGACAACGAAACGCTGTTGACGACGGGCAACGTCAACCTGGCGCGCTTCGGAAAGCTGTTCACGCTGCCGGTGGACGACCAGGTGTATGCGCAGCCGCTCGTCGCCGGGAAGGTCAACGTCGGGGGCGCGCCGCACAACGTCGTCTACGTCGCAACGGTCAACAACACGCTGTACGCCTTCGACGGAGATAACGGAAAGCTCTACTGGCAGAAGAACTTCACCGCGTCCGGGATGCGGCCACCGACCAATGTCGACATGACCGGAGCGTGCGGCGGCCAGTACTCGGACTTCAGCGGCCGTATCGGAATCGTCGGCACGCCGGTGATCGACGCGGCGAGCCACACGATCTATTTCATCGCCCGCAGCACGAACGGCACTTCGTTCGTGCAGGACCTGCATGCGGTGGACATCCTCAGCGGAACCGACATCGCCACGCCGACGCGAATCGCCGCCACCTACAGTGGCAATGGCGACGGAAGCGTCAACGGCGTGATCTCCTTCGATGCGAGGAAGCAGAACCAGCGACAGGCGCTGACGCTGGTGAACGGGGTCGTCTACGTGTCGTTCGCGTCGCATTGCGATTGGGGCCCGTACCACGGCTGGATACTCGGGTATGACGCAGGTACGCTGCAGCAGAAGGTCGTGTACAATGCGACGCCCGACGGATACAGCGCGGGGATGTGGGAGAGCGGTAACGGGATGGCCGCTGATGCGGCGGGCGACCTCTACGTCGTGACCGGTAACGGAAGCGTCGGGATCAGCGGCGATCCGACGAGCCCGCGGAATCGCGGCGAGAGCGCGCTCAAGCTCACACGATCCGGCACCACCCTTCAGGTCGCGAGCTACTTCACGCCCTGGAATTACGAGTATCTCGAGAGCAGGGACCTCGATTATGGGGGCATGGGTGCGTTCCTCATTCCCAACTCCAACTTTTTTCTCACCGGGTCCAAGGACGCGACGCTGTACCTGTTGAACAAGGATGCGATGGGCGGCTACACGCCAGGCGCGAACCAGGTGCAGCAGACGATCTCGCTGAGCGCAAACGCCAGCGTGCACTGTCAGCCTGCCTACTACAAGGGCGCCGAGAAGGAGTACGTCTACGTCTGGTCGGAGAACGATCCCCTGCGTGCGATTCCGTTCGACCGCACCGCCAATCGCCTCGATCGGAACGGCGAGATCAACGTTTTCGGCGGCGGGCCGACGGGGGAGAGCGGAGCCGTGTTGTCGGTTTCATCGAACGGGACGACGCCCGGCACCGGGATTCTCTGGGCATCGTATGCATCGAGCGGTGACGCCAATCATTCCATAAGTCCCGGAATCCTGCGAGCATTCGATGCCGCCGACGTCACAAAGGAGCTCTGGAACAATCGCCAGAATGCGGCCCGCGACAATGCAGGGTACTACGCCAAGTTCTCGGCGCCGACCATCGCCAACGGCCGCGTCTATCTGGCGACGTTCTCGAA
>JANMAM010000056.1:0-1510 GCA_031359795.1 Gemmatimonadaceae bacterium | reverse complement strand
CGCCTCCCCGCCTAACGATATCGCTGCCTGCACCGCACCCTCCAGCGAGTCCGCCTCGAGAAACGCGATCAGCGCCTCCGGCACCGACCCCTGGCACGACACGTCGAACTGATACCCCGGGCGAATCTCGTCAATCGTTCGCGCCAGGTCATAACCCGATCGCGCCTCGAGCTCGCGCCTGATCTCCACTCGCTGCATTCCCCTCCGCGCGAGAAACACCGCCAGCGCTGCCGCCTGCGCGCCCCTGATCCCCTCCGGATGATCGTGCGTCGCCACGGCGCTCCGCTCCGCCTCCGTGAGAACTTCGTCCACGCTCTCGAATGCGAAAGCAATCGGACTAGCCCGCATCGCCGAGCCATTCCCCCAACTTCCGTAGGGCGCGGTGTCTTCACTGCTCAGCCAGCGCCGAAACGCGCCACCATACCCCGCGTGCGGGTAGCGCCGTCCCCAGCGCTTATACGCCTCGGCGTACGAATCGCCCGAGAGCAGTGCGTCCGCGGTCGCGATGGTCAGCACCGTGTCGTCGGTAAAACGACTCCCTGCGACGAACAGCGGAAAGCTCGTGGTCTTCGTGCCGCGACGCTCGTGCACGGAGCCGACGATGTCGCCGAAGATCGCGCCAATCATCGCCGCAACGGCGAACCGCCGCTGGGCTTCACGTGATCACCAGATCGGCCGGGATTCCAAGCCGCCGGGTTCGCGATGCCTGACGCCGGCAGGCCGGGCTATCGCTCCTCTTCCCGCTCGTACTCCGCGTCCAGTTGCTCATCGAGCGCGCTGTCCCGCTCGCCGAACAACTTGCGCCGCCCCGACTCGAACGTGGTCACATCGTGGTCGCCGGTGAGGATCGCGCCCGTCAGCTCCGGCTCCCCCGCATCGCGCAGCAGCTCGGCCAGCCGCGCGGCGACCAGCGCATCCCATTCCCGGTTTGCTTCGAGCCATTCGGGCGGACCCTCCCAGAGGTGCCAGTGATCATCCTCCCCGAGCCCACCCGCGCGCTCGATTGCCTCGATGCGAGCACTCAGCGCCTTCAATGCCGGGTCGGTCTCGACCACGCGAATCATCGCGCACTCGCCGAATTTGTAGATGAAGAACCAGGCGATGTCGCGCGGGAGGGTGCCCGCATCGCGCGCAGCGACAACAGCCGCGATCCACGGCGCCGCGTCGCCCGTGTCCCGGACTTCGTCGAATGCCTCCTTCACGAGCGCACGAGCATAGGAACTGCCCGCTTTCACGCTCATCCGGCGCACGAAGGTCGCCGGGTCGAGCGGTGGCGGCGCTGATGGTCGCCGGAAGCGGCGGCGTGGGCTCATCTTCCCGCGTTCGGCGAGAGTCGCATGATGCAGACTATGTCGCGGCTCGATGGATTGCGCGCCGCACCCGCTCGACGCGCACGCGCGTGAACCGGCGCGCCGCGTCGAGGCACGCGCCGGCACCCCCCCTACTTCGGCGTATCCGCCGCGTTCCCGTACGTCAGCGCGAACGGCCCCATCGCGGTCACCTGCACCAC
>JANMAM010000054.1:0-3203 GCA_031359795.1 Gemmatimonadaceae bacterium | reverse complement strand
CGGCCGTCGCCCAGGTCGTAGCGTCCGGGTGCATCGCCGCTGCCAAACGATTTCTCCAGCTCGAGCCACTGCGCTGTGTCGCCTCGCTGCGCGAGCACGCGCTCCATCTCGATGAATGCAATCGCTGCGCGACGTACCTCGGCTGACTCGGCCGCGAATACCGTCTCGCCCGGTGGGGGTATCTTCTCCCGCCACCGCAGGATCACCTCATCGGCAATGCGGGCAGCTTCACCGCGCGCGTCTTCCTCCGCGATCGCCGACTGGCGCCCGAGGTAGTGCCTGCTGATCCCTTCGTAGACGTCATGGAGGAGCGAGCCACGCTGCGCCGAGTCGAGCCATGCTTGCGGGTCGTATTCCGGGTCGGACGACGGACGGAGCCCTAACGCGTGCCGATAGAACCAGGCGAGCGGACACTTGCCGAGCAGCTCGAGCGAGGACGGGGAGATGCTTTTTCCGCTGGCAACCAGGTCGAACGCTCCCATCGCGTCAAGGACGATTCCGTGGTGCGGCCCGGCCGCGGGCGCCGCGGCAGTGTCGATCCCTGTCAAACCTGCGTCGAGCATCGCGAAGCTCTCGCGAACGACCTGGGTGCCGTCGAGCAGCAGCGGCCCATCAGCGATCGCCGCGAGCCAGGCGTCGCGTCCGTCGATTGCCGCGCCGGTACCGTTAGGCACTGCCGACACCGGCGGGCGGAGCTCCTCGCGAAGCTTCTCGTACGTGAGCGTCTGGTCGCCCCGCGCCGCTCGCCACCATTCGAGCATGACCGGCGACGGTCCGGACTCTCGGCCATCGAGCGACGCGCTCGTCGCATAGGAGAGCGTCACCCTGCCCCGCAGCCCGGCGAGCGACTCGGCGAGCTGGGCGCCGCGCTCCGTGCGCTTCTCGCGGCTGGTGAGGAGCCGCCCGGGCGCGAGCGACGCGCGAATGGAGTCGGTCAGCAGCGGATCCTGCCGGCCTGCGCCATTGGTATGGTCCGCATCGAGGCCCACGACGAACGTTCGCGAGCGACCTGTCGTCCCGGCGTGCGCGATGTCGGTGAGATGTAGCATTCCGCCCGATGAGCTCCACGGCTTTCGCTCTTCGGTGACGAGCGGCCAGGCCCGAACAGCGGAGAGCACATCGCGGAGTCCGGCGATCGCGGCGGAAAAGCCGACGTCGGGCTCGGTGATGGCGGCAAGTTGCGACAGCCGTGATTCGATTCGCGCCGCGGTCTGGGCTTCTGCCATGCCGCGGCGCGGAACGAGCTGAAGCCATTGCAGCATCGCCGAGGCGAGTTTCGGCGACGATGTGTGGACGGGGCGATCGCTCCCGCGTTCGGGGACGACCGGTGTTGCGTTCAGCAGGCGGACTAGGAACTCGCGAAGGGCGGACCGGCTCCCTTCGCGTGAGGCCTTACGCGCAGCGTACTCTTCGTCGGACTCGTCGTCGTACTGGCTGGTCTCGAGCGTTGTGGCGAGCGACTTGATGGCGGTCTCGTATCGGCCCCTGCCCCACCCGACCTGAAGTCGTCGGAGCTCGCGGGCGAGGGCAGTTGATGGCACTTCGCCGTCACCGGTTTCCATCTCGCCTGCTTCGAGCGCTTCGCGGAGCGTATCGGCGGGCAGGCCGTCAGAGACCCATGCGAGCCAGCGATCGATCGCGCGTCCGAGGCGCGTGCGAGCGAGCGGGATACCTTGCAACATCGTGGCTCCGATGCCTAACCGCTGGCAGAGCGCGTCGAGTGCGATGCCGTGCGTGTCCGGGTCAGTCGTTGTGATCTCGATCTCATCACAGCGATGCCCCTCGGCGATTGCGCGGCGGAGAACTTCGCGCAGTTCGTCGGATGGGGTCGCGGCGGCGAAGAAGTCGACTCCGTCCGTTTGCGAGCCAGCGCTCGCGATGCCTAACGGTTGCTCACCCTCGAGTCGTGTCGCGCCGTACGCGAAGAGCAGGGCGAGCAGATCGCCTGGGAGGCCGCGGGCGACGAGACCCGGTGCGACGAAGAGATGGCCGTCGAGGGCAAAGGGAGCCTCACTGTCGAACGCGTCGAGCGCCGCGCGGAAGACGCCGGCCGGGTCTACGAGGTCCGACGTGTCAAGCAACCGTTGAAAGTGTTCGAGGACGGCGGCGAGCTCGTATGCGGGTGCGCCGGGGCGAGCGGCCGATCGCAGTTCCATTGCCGAGACACGGGCGATGCGCAGCTCGAGAAGCGAATCGCGAACAGCGTAGCGGAAGCCGAGGCTCCCTTGGAGGGCGGCGAACCGCTTGTCAAGCGTTCCTGTGGCGATTGCGGCATCGAGCGCCGTGTTGACGATCGCGCCGATCTCGATGTCCCCGCCGGCGCGCTTTCCGGCGCGGGCGAGCGGGACGAATGCTAGAGACTCAGCGATGCCGCGGAGGTTGGCGGCTTCCCAGCCGATCCAGCCGCCGCGACGGCGGGCGAGGGCAACGAGGAGCTCGCGGCCGTAGTTGATATCGGGGCCGATCAGTCGCTTGCGGGCGTGGGGCTTCCGCTCAGTGGCCTCGACGAGGGACGCGGAGAGGCGAGAGCAGGCACCGCCATCGGCGTGCGGCTCGCGCAGCGTCTCGGGAGCCCAGGCGGGGGAAGTCAGCAAGCTTTCCTCAGCCTTGGGCGGGGGTGAAGTCTGGCAGGATTGGCGGGGTGGCGATCATAACGGTTGGCAGGCATCCGCGCAACGCTGAAGGGCGTCTGCAACAAGCTGTGAGGGGGGTGTGACAATGAGATCGCGTGGGGTCCCGCCGGCACGTGTGCGCGCCAACTCCGGGGTGCTCGCGGCCAGTGGAAGGCTCGGGATCCGGGGTTAACACCGAGAGTGAGCGGTCGTCCACATGACATGCGTCTCCACCCATCGGTTTTCACGCTCACCGCCCTTCCATTGGCCTCGCTTGCGGGAGTCGCGGGAGCACCGCCCCTCGCGCCGAGGGAGCGCGCGACACGACGAAGCTCCCCCTCATCGACTCCGCGCCCTCGACCTACCTCGGCTTCCAGGGCGGGCTGTATCCGGCGGGCTCGAACGACCGCCCCGCTGCTCACCGCGTTGCGGGAGTCGCCGCCGGTCTGAGCGCGCCGCACCCGCTCGACGCGCACGCGCGTGAACCGGCGCGCCGCGTCGAGGCACGCGCCGGCACCCCCCCTACTTCGGCGTATCCGCCGCGTTCCCGTACGTCAGCGCGAACGGCCCCATCGCGGTCACCTGCACCAC
>JANMAM010000052.1:0-2829 GCA_031359795.1 Gemmatimonadaceae bacterium | reverse complement strand
CTTGCTCATCGCCATCGGCGCAGACCCAGGCTTCGCGGACGCGGTGCTCGGCGACCTCGCGGAGGAACACGCGCTCCGAGCGGCGCGCGACGGAGCGGCCGCGGCACGCACCTGGTACATCGTCGAGTCGCTCCGCTCGGTGCCGCATCTTCTTCAGAGCAGGGCACGGCGCGCGACGCGAGCAGAGTGCGTGCGCCTCACGGCATACCTCGCGGTCGCAACGCTTGCCGCTGCGATCGGGCTCATTGCGATAGCCCGCTCGAATGGCCCGCCCGCGCGTCTCGCTGCCGGCGTGAGCGGGTACGCCGACACCGTCGTCGTGAACAACGTCGAGCCAGTGCGCATCCCTCTTCGCGTGCTCGATGCGCAGGGACACCTGCTCGCGTCGGCCGGCGTACGCTACCAGCGCACGTCTGGCGCGGCACTGCCGGTGTCGGAGAACGGCACCGTGACGTGCACACAACGCGGCGACGCCGTCGTCCGCGCATCGCTTGGGCTCATTGCGACAAGCCTGTTCCTCCGCTGCCGGCCGGTGGACAAGCTCTACCTCGACGGAGTTATTGAGTTGATCGCCGGGGACTCGGCGCAGCTCATCCCCGTCGAAGCGTTAGGTAAGGACCGGCGGCGCGTCGACCTCCTCGCCGGCAGCACTCGCATCCTCGACAGCAGCATCGCCACGCTGGAAGGCCTTCGTATTCGGCCGCGTTCCCCCGGCGGGACGCTGGCCGGGGTGTTCATCGGGGACCGTGGCGGGTGGGTGCAGGTGGAGGTATACAAGCGGGTGGGTACGCCCGAGGGGATTCGTCAGGACCAGAACCTCATGGTGCCCGTCCGCCTGGGTAGCGGAGACATGCGGAAATGGCGCCTCCCCGCAGGATCGTACATTCTCTCGATGCGTCCGGAGGGCAGTGCGCTCCGGTTCGCCCTGATCAACGGCGACTGCGGACGCATCCCGTTCGTACGCGCCTACCTCTGCGCGGCACGGGCTGACGCATCGGTGATCGTCTACAATCCCTGGCGGAATGACCCGGTGCCAGCCGCGCGTGGCGAGCTGGCGTTGCGCCGGTTGACGGACGTCGACGATAGCGTGCCAGCATCGCGTTAGGCAGCACACCACCTGGGCCATCTACGGGATCAATCATGCCACTTCGTCTGCCGCGCATTGATGCACATTGTGTTGCTGTGGCGCGACTTGGCGTCGCGACCGCGCTCGTCGCAGCCGCGTTCACCGGGGTCGACGCGCAAGACACGCGACCGACTCTTCGGGGAATAGCCTTTTCCATCGACTCCGGACGAGAGGCTCCGCCACCGCCGGAGGTCGTCAAGCGATTCGGGACCCCTCCCGAGCTCATCACCCAGATCCTCGGCACAGTCGTCTTCGCCGGTGGGCGCGGACGGCTCGACGTGGCAGCAGTCGCTCGGCGCACCCCCGCAATTCGCATCGAGGGGATCGTGCTTGCCGCGCCACTCGCCAAGGCGGGTGACTACTACCTGTTCGACAGCACCGGCTTCGTGCTCGTGCGTCCCGCGACGCGGACGTTCTCATCGTTCCAGATCGCTGACGATCGCTTCAACTACGAAGGGCGCCGCGATGGATGGCCCGCATGGTTCCCGCTCAAGCGGACGTCCGTTGATACGATCGGCGCTGCTGCTGCAGGGGCGGTGATGCGGCAGCACGGCGCATACCCAGTGTACTGGCACGCGGACATCAAGGACCGAGCGCTGGCGCGCGGACGCTTCACGATCGTCGACGCGCCGCCTGGGGAATTAGCCGCGGTCCGCTGGTTCGCCGCGACCCGCGCGCTCGCTGCGCTGATGATGAAGGGCGACACGCTTGGGCGCGCGACGCCCACCGTCACCGCGCTCGGACTCTGGGCGGAGGCAGTCGACACAGTGCCGCCCACCGCGATCATCGAAGTGCGACCGTTCACCAGCCTTCGCCGGACAGCTGTGAGCGTCGAGCGGCTGGTGCTGCCCGTGGGTTACACCGAAGCGCCCTGGTCGGGTTACGAACGGGCACAGCAGGTCTTCCCGACGAGTGCCGACAGCGGCGCGTACTGGAGGCGATCACCATCGCGGTGACAGTGCTGCGCCGGCGCGAGTGCTCCCAGCGTACGTTAGCGAGTCGGCCGAGCAACTGACCGGACGCGCGTGGGCGCGGGCGAGTCGGACTCTGGACAGCGATGCTCCCAAATCCAGGCCGCGAGGGTGCGCGCTTTCTCGCTCTGATCCTTGCTCAACGCGACATACGCCCCTCGCACCGATCCCCTGGGCGCGGAGGTCAGTCGGTCAGCGGATTTGCTCCAGCTGCGCTCGTGGATGACCGTCCACCCCGTGATCCTAGTCGCGGACATTCGCGCGCTGGCTGTGTACATCGAGATCCCATGCTCGCGGTCCAGGACCGTCACGGCATCCAGCAAGTCCGAGGGACGACCTGCCGAGTCGAAGGTGATTCGAATGGTGCGCGTGACAGGATCAGGCGCACGGCCAACGTCGATTTCGACTGTCACAGCGTGAGCACCGAGCGCCGCTTTCGTGCATCGACAGCGCAGAACCGTTGTCGCAGGTGTGCTCAGCAGCTCGGGGATTGCTTGCGACGCAGGCCGCGGCGTCGCTCTGGGCAGGGCGATCGCAATGGATGTGGCGAAGGTGAGGTACATCGCGAGTTGCCTCCGAACGGTGTTGGCGAGCGTGAGGAGCGGCTGACGCACCTCCCGCACAACGAATGCGCAATCAAAATCACTGGCTAACAGCGGTTGGTCGTCAGCAACTCAAATCGGCTGCGCGCTCCGCCTCAGCCTGACGGCCCCGATGAGGAACACGCCTGCC
>JANMAM010000046.1:0-11479 GCA_031359795.1 Gemmatimonadaceae bacterium | reverse complement strand
TGAGCTTCGCGGGGCTGCGCGAATACGCGATTGGCGACGACCCGCGCCGGATCGACTGGAAGGCGAGTGCACGGCGCGACAAGCTGATCGCGCGCGAGTTCACGATCGAGCAGGGACAGACCGTAATGATCGCGGTCGACGCCGGCCGGCTGATGACGCAGCTCGCCGGCGACCGCTCGCGGTTCGAGCACGCCTTGAGTGCGGCACTGATCCTCGCCGACGTCGCCCTGTCGAACGGTGACCGCGTCGGCTGCATGGTGTTCGACGACGACATTCGCGCCTACGTTCCGCCGGGCAAGGGTCGCGCGACGCTGCAGCGGATCCGCGACGCGCTCGTCCCCGCGGTCGCGACGATGGCGGAACCGGATTACGCGCTCGCGTTTCGGACACTCGCGGCGCGGCATCGGAAGCGATCGCTGGTGGTCGTGTTCACGGACGCGATCGACGTGCGGGCTTCGCAATCGCTGATCGCGTACACGTCCCGCAGCACGTCGCGGCACCTGCCACTGGTGGTCGCATTGCGGAACGACGAGCTCACGGCGGTGGCAGTGCCGGCGGCCCGCGTCTCGACCGCGGCGATCTATGAGAGCGCGGCAGCCGAGGAGCTGCTCTCGGCGAGGGACGACGCGCTGCAGCGGATGAGGCGAGCGGGGGTGTCGGTGCTCGATGTGTCGCCGATGAAGATGACGGCGTCGGTGATCAACCGATACCTCGAGCTGAAGGGGCGAGCGATGATATGAGTGTCGAGACTGACGGTGTGTCGAGACTGACGGTGTTTCGACACAGCGATGCGGAGGGGGTTCGAGACTGACGGTGTTTCGCCACAGCGATGCGGAGGGGGTTCGAGACTGACGGTGTTTCGACACACCGATGCGCGCAAAGAGAAACTGCCCCGCCAGCGTGTTTGCGCACGGCGGGGCAGTTCTTATTCCCTCGTGGCGGGGTCGTCTCGAAACACCGTTCGTTTCGAACCACCACCTATCGCTTCTTCGAAACACCGTTCGTTTCAAACCACCACGGAAAGACGGGAGCTGTAAGAAAGACACCCGGGCATCGTCGCTCGGGTGCCTCTCTTTCCTGCTCCCGGGCTGCGTCGCCCGGGTTGCCCGCGTTTGGGGGGATCAGCTCGCGGGCTTCGTGCCGGTGCGGACCCAGGTCGCGAGGTCGTTGAAGGCGGTGACCATGTCCGATGTCTTGAAAGTGCAGTGGCCGAAGACCGCGGTGTCGACGTGACGCTGCACGAGGAGCGATGAGGCGCCCGCGGCGGACACCGCCGAGAGGAACTGCGCTTCATGCAGCCTGCGCGGGACGAATGGATCGTTCGTCGTGTGCAGGGTCAGCGTCGGAACACGGAGCTCACCGGTCGGCTGGTAGTACTTGTCGAGGTAATTGATGGCGTCGGGGGTCGCGGTGAAGCGGTCCACGCCGGGGACGCCGGCGATCTTGCCGTTGAGCGCCAGCAGCATCGGTGCTGGGAGCGCGCCGGTGTAGTCGGTTTCGCTGTTGTCGTAGAACGGGTGCCCGTGCGTGTGATCGAGCAAGTCGTCGAGTGCGAGGATGTTGTACTTGATCGCGTATGCGATCCCGGTGATCCACTCGTTGGGGGTCCGGCCCTCGAGCGGGGTCTGCCTGATGCGGAGCATCGCACCAAGACCGTTCGGGTTGCGGATGATCGCTCCGACGGCGGCAGCGACCGCGGCGTCAGGGTTGGTTCCCGGCGGAACGTTCATCGCGTCGCCGGGCACCACGTCCTTGTAGAACCAGTCGAAGACGACGCGAACGTCGGCGAGATACTGGATCTCGCTCACCGATCCGCCGAGTGGGGCGCACATCGCCAGCGTGCCATCGTACTGCGATCCGTGCTGCTCGGCGATTGCCTCAGCCATGAGACCGCCTAACGATGTGCCGGTCAGGTAGCTGCGGGTCGGCTTCCCGAACTCCGATGCGAAGAGGCCGCGCAGCTGGTGCGTCCGCTGTGCGCCGTCCTTGACCGCGAAGCCGTTCTCGGAGAAGCTCGAGTACGCGACGGCGTAGCCTTCCGCGCCGAGTGCATCGCGGAACGCGTCGAACCCGTTCCCGACGTTGAGGTCAATGGGGTCGCTCGGCAGCCGGATTCCATGGGCGTAGTACACAACCTCGCCGTTCCAGTTATCCCTCGGGACGTAGAAAGCATACTGCGCTCCGGGCCCCGTCTCGCCGGTGACGACGGGCCGCCAGATGCCGGACGAGGCGGGCGCTTCGGTGGTGCGAGCGAGCGTCGCACCATCTGCTGGGGCGACCGCGGCAGGTGCGGTCGGTTGATCCGCGCAGGCGGCGATCGTGAGTGCGGCGAGTGCGGCAGTGGCGTACCTGGACATGGTGTCCTCGCGGGGGAGGGATGAGCCCCGGGGGTGGGGCGCATCGCGGTGAGTTCGTCAGGAGGACCCTGACGCGCGATGAGGTTACCAGTGCCAGAAAGCGAGCAACATACGACATGTGACGTAGGACAACTCGTGACTGAGCCTCGTGACTACCCTCATGAGGCAGGAACCCGCCCTGCCAAGCGGCAAAACGACACAGGAACCTGCCCGGCCAGGAGGCGTGCTGCAGGGTCACGCGGCATGATGCTCGAGGCAGGGGATCGGCCAGGGCTCAGAACAACGCAGTCGCGGCGGTGTTGGTTGTGGCGTTGTGGTGCCGCGTGGCCGCTACCCTGCCTCGTGCCGCCTGCTCTCATGCCCCTGCAGCGCGCCTCCTGGCACGGCAGGTATCCTGTGTCGTTTTGCCCTCGTGGCAGGGCAGATCCCCTGCCTGGTGCCTCATGGCAGGGCGGGTGCCTGCCTCATGCGGCAGGCACCAGGCAGTCACCAGGCAGTCACCAGGCAGTCACGAGGGCCAGTCACGAGGACACGCGACAGGCCTAACGCGCGAGGTTGGCGTCGAGGTATGCGTTCTGTTCGTCTGGTAGGTCGGCTTCGTTGCGCCAGCCCCGGGTCAGCCAGAGGATCATGAGGATGCCGCTGAGGGCGCCGACGGCGACGCGGGTCGAGAAGGGCCAGTAGGGGTCGGCGGAGAACAGGCCTTCGATCATTCCGGCGAAGACGAGCAGGATGATTGAGATCGTCGCGAGCCTGACGGCGCGGCGGCCCTGGACGATGATTGCTTCGCGGCGGGTGAGGGCGCCGGGAAGGAGCATCGCGTAGCCGATGAGAAGCCCGCCACCGGCGGCGAAGCAGATGGCCTGGAGCTCGAGCACGCCGTGGGCGATGACGAAGCCGATGATCACGCGCGCGACGCCGTAGTTCTCGTACATCGCGATGCCGGCACCGAGCGAGATGCCGTTGGAGAGGAGGGCGAGCACGGTTCCGACACCGGCGGTCGCGCCCGCGGCGAAGGCGATGATGGTGACCTTGATGTTGTTCACCATGATCAGGCTCGAGATGATCGGCCGCTGCGTCTCGCTGAAGGCGATGTAGCCCTTGCCGCGCGCCTCGTTCTTCGCAGCGTTCTCGACGCGGTCGATCATTCCCGGCGGCTCGAAGTCGTATTGCAACTCGGGATCGCGCCGGACGGCGAGGTAGGTGATCGCGGCCGGCACGTAGAACAGGAGCGCGGCGGCGAGCACTGGCCGCCACGAGCGGCGCGCCTCGCGCGGCAGCGTCACCGTCAGGAAGGTCCAGACGGTGCCTAACGCGATCTCGCGGCGGCGGTAGAGGAGATTGTGTCCGGCGGCGACGAGGCGGCTCAGGTAGTACTGCGCCTCGGTGTCGCGACCGCGGCTCGCCGTGCGGAGGCGCGCGAGATCGGCGGCGGCTTCGCGATAGCGGGCAACGAAATCGGCGATCTCGTTCTCGGGGAGCGCACGCAGTCCGCCATCCTTGGCGCGGCCGAGCAGCGAGGCAAACTCCGCCCACCGTTCCGCGCCGCGCGCGACCAGCGCGTGATGCTCGCGCGCCGCGCCTGTTTCGCCACGCGCCGACACTCCCTGGGCGCGGGCATCCTGTTCCAGTTGATAGAGCCGGACGAGGCGCGCGGCGTCGGCACTTCCCTCCGAGGGAAGACGATCTCCGAAGCGCGTGACCAGCTGGCGCATGATCTCGGTGCGTCGCGCCGGGTCGAGTGACTGGCGTCGCGCCATGAATCGCTGCAGCAGCGCGAACTCTTCCTCGGTGAGCAATGCGCTGGTCAGCGCCGGCGCGGCGACGGTGCCGTCTGCCGCAATCCGTTTTGGCGCCGCGGCAATGGTGACCGCTGGCGCGAACTCGGGGATCCGCTCGTGGACGACGATCGTTCCGGCAACGTGATCGCCGACGCGCTTCGAGGTGCGCGAGAAGATCGCGCTTGTCATCCCGACGAAGTAGAAGAACCCTGGTTGCGCATCGAGCACGCGCACGAGGTTGCGCACCGCCGAGGCGCCGAAGGAGATCGAGTAGCCTCCGTCCTGCACCACGCGCAGCCCGAACATCTTCTTGCCTGGCGTCTGCCCGTCGGACAGCGCTTCGAAGAAGACGAAGTATCCCCACGACAGCGCGAAGCCGCCGATGTAGAGTGCGGCCGCGACCCAGGAGCCAAACGTCCGCTCGAGACTGTTGACGAGCCCAGCGCCGCTGATCGCGCCGAAGGCGATCACCGCGAGGATGAACACCGCCAACATGATCAGCCACATCAGCAGCTGATCGACGATCGCGGCCGCGGCGCGTGAGCCGACGCCGGCGATCGTGTACGAGAACGCGACGTGCTCCGGCGTCTCGATTTCGACGCGCTGCTCCAACGACGTGGGAGCTGGGTCGCGCCGCTGAACTGGTGCGGTCATCAGGGCCGTTAGCCTTTAGCCGTTAGCGTCGAGCGACGGCGTTGAATGCGGGGACGTGAAGGCGGGGCGGTCAGGGAACGAAATGCCCGAAGTTCCAGCCGACCGTGACTGGGATGAACAGGCCGTAACCATTCCCATCATACGGGAGGTGGGCGCGGGCCTCCACGAAGAACGATCGAGACGCGCCAACTTCACGGCCGATCGCGCCGGTGAGGCCGAGCCGGGAGTTGGCGTCGCGTCCGCCGTACGCGCTGTAGGCGCCCAGTCCGGCGAGGTAGTACCAGCGGCGTCGGCCGGTCGAGTCGCGCCAGACGATCGTCCCGGTGATTGCGCCGAGCTGGAGAGGGCTTTCTGCTACCGGCGCGCAGTAGGTGGTGCGCGGGCAGGGCGCGATCGGCGGGGACGCATAGGAAAAGCGGTGGTAGCCGAAGTCGAGCCTGACGCGCAGCCGCTGGTCGAGCACCGTTTCGGCGGCGATCCACGCGTGCGCGCCGGCCGGGCTGTAATCGTTGCTCGGCTGGTACGCCGGCCCGAGTCCAACGGACAGAGTCACGGGTCCCATCGTCTGCTGAGCGCGCAGCCCTGCGGGAACCATCGCGGCGATTGAAAGCACCAGCATCGGGATGACGCGCAGCGTCAGGCGCCTCACGGTGTGCTCCCGGACGGGATTCCAAACGGGTCGCCTGGCGGGGCGACCAGGGCCGGGGTCGGCCGAGGCAGCTCGCGCCGCTCGAGCCAGCGGGTGAAGTCCCCGGCAATCGCGTTCCAGTGCGCCTGCTCGTCGGTGGTGCGACTGCTCTCGTTGACGCGCTGCGCCGCGACGGAGCGGAGCCGGCCGATGGACAGCTCGGCGACAGCGCGCGTTTCGGGCGAAGCGCCCTGGTCGGCGGCGAGCGCGAGCAGCCGGTCAGCGACCGATCGCTGGACGACGCGCCTCAGCGCGGCCCGTTGCAGGTCCGGCGCAGCGCCCGTCATCGCGGAACGACGGCGCCACGACGCGGTGAGCGTGTCGATCGTCTCGCCTAACGTGAGGGCGCGCGAATCATGGAGCGATTGCTGGACGAGCCGGGCGGCCCGATCGCGCTGAA
Organism: Gemmatimonadaceae bacterium; assembly: GCA_031359795.1. Lineage (GTDB taxonomy): Bacteria > Gemmatimonadota > Gemmatimonadetes > Gemmatimonadales > Gemmatimonadaceae > JABFXC01. The sequence goes on along the minus strand of JANMAM010000046.1, from coordinate 5,599 downwards.
GGGTCGCGTCGACGATCATCTGCGCGAGCGTGCGCGCCGCACCGAGCTCGTCGAACGCTGGCCGCGTCCTGCTGCCGAACAGCTCGACGCTGCTGCCATACGAGAAGGGACGGGGCGCGAGGAGGGTGAGCACGGTGTCGGGGATCGCGAGCTCACCCGGCTCGAGGGCGGCGACAAGCGCGGACAGCGCCGCGCGCTGGCGAGCGGCTGACACCGGTCGCGTCGCCTGCAGCGCATCGCCGCGGGTCGCATTCGAGTACTCCATGCCGCCGATGGTCTTGGCGAGCGAGTTGATCGCGAAGCGATGAAAAAAGTAGAGTGGAGCGAATCGCTCCTGCAGCAGTGCGACCGGCTCGCCCTGGCGGATGTTGCGCTCTCCGAACCGGTTCATCGCGACGCGGCGCACCGCCATCTCGTGGCGCAGGAACTCGTCGGCGGTGGCGGCGTCGTCCCAGAGGTTGGTACGCGGATCGGAGGCAAACTCGGGGCGGGCGTCGGCGTCGGACAGGAAGAGAAAGCCCTTGGCCAGTCCTTCGGCGGTGATCGCGGCGAGCGAATCGCGCTCGCTGTTCGCCGGGAAGGTGCCATACCCCCAGCGCAGCGCCCAGATGTCGTAGGCGCCCGGCCCGACACCGTACGCTTCGCTGATGTCGATGCTGTCAACGCCGCCGAGCCTGATGCGCGGCGGCGGATAGTCCATGACGGAGCCACGATCGTAGGTGGACGCGATGTAGTTGTGCGACATGCCTAACGTGTGGCCGATCTCGTGGGCGGTCACCTGCCTGACGCGCGCGAGCACGAAGTGGGTGTCGGCCGGCGACTCGGCCGCGCCCATGAACGCGGCGAAGATGTTGTAATCGGTGCGCGCGCGGTGGCTGTCGAGCCGGGCCATGCCCTTGATGATCTCGCCGGTGCGCGGATCGGTGATCGCGCTGCCGATCGACCAGCCGCGCTCGTTGCGATTCTCCCACTGGACCACGTTGTAGCGCGCGTCCATCGGGTCGGCGCCTTCGGGGAGCAGCTCGGCGCGAAAGCCGCCCCGCAGCCCGGCGCGATCGAAGGCATCGGTCCACCAGCGCGCCCCCTCGAGCGTCGCGCTGCGCACCGGCTCGGGAATTCCCCGGTCGACGTAATACACGATCGGGTTCGCGATTGCACTCGACGGGTCGGCAGGATTGCTGCGCGTCAGGCGGTGACGGGCGATCCAGCGCTGTTCGAGCGCGTTCTGGATGGGCTGCGCGTAATCCTTGAAGGTAATGCCGAAGAACCCGACGCGCGGATCGAGGACGCGCGGGCGGTAGCCAGCGTCAGGCAGCGGGAGCAGCGAGATGTGCTGCCGGAGCGTGAACGCGTGTCCATCGGGAACGATGTCGGCGACGATCCGCCCGGGCTGGCCGCCGGTGGCCCAGGTGAGCCAGGCGTCGATCTCGGTGTTGCGGGGAAAGCCGCGAGTGAGCGCGGCATTGATGCTCGACCGCTCCGGCGAAATCGAGTAGCTCCCCTGCTCGCTCTGCTGGAGCGTCGCGCCGACGCCGAGCCAATCGGTGAGCGCGAGGGAGGTCGCGTCGACGAGCAATCGCCCACCCTCGCTCGCCGCCAGCGGCAGCGAGGCGACCGTGCTCGCCGGAAACGCCTCGGCGACGGTGCGCACGTGCGCAGGGTTGTCGGGTGCGCCGCGATAGTTCCAGTTCTCGAAAACGACGAGGACGCGATTGCCACTGCGGTCGAACCGGACGACCTGCGCTCCAGCATCACCGCCGCGGTCGATCCCGATCGGATTCGATCCAAGTCCCGTCGGCTGGGTGGCGACGAAGAGACCGCGGAGCGAGTCGTCAGCCAGCTCGAGAAATATTTTTCCGTCACCGAGGTAGAGCGGGATCCAGCCGTCGCGGCGTTCCATGTTCGCGGTGACCGCGGCAATACTGCGGCGAGCACCGGCGTCAGGCGATGTGGCGGGTGCGGGGGCGGGGGTCGTCGCGGGGGTGGCACTGCAGGCGGCGAGGGTGGCGGCGAGGACCGCGGCACGAGCTGTCGCGCCAACCCGTGGTCCGCGGGCGCGGCGGGTGAAGATCTCCATGCACGAATAGTGGCGCGAGGCGATGAGGGACGCCATTGGGTTGGGAGAACTGCGGAACCGCGGGAAGTCGTGCAAAGGCCGTCGCGGAGACGCCGAGAATGCCTGGATGACGATGCGTGCATTCATACATCGCGATTGCGCGAGCCGGGAGTTTTTTGGGGCACGCGTGGGACGACCATCTCGCCAGGCGTGCCCCACAGCTTTTCCTGAGTCGTGTTAGGAACTACTTCAAGCGGGCGCGACTCGGTGACCCCTGTGTCCCCTGTGGTTAATTGCTGTTGCTTTAGTAATTGAACCACAGGGGACACAGGGAACCGCGCTGCTCAGCGTTCGATCCCCAGGGCCGAACAGCTTGGGGGGCAAGTGGGTGAGATGGTCTCGCCCGGCCTCTGCGTCTCTGCGACGCGGCTCCGCGGTTCGCCAGGCGCGTGATTAGTTCGGTTTGATACTATTTATCGGTCGTTCCGTGCAGGATCCCGGAACGGATTCGCAGTGCCTTTCCGCTCGCCTTTGCGTCGATCGTCACGCGGCTGTCGGTGCGCGTCGTGAAGCGGACGGCGCCGGTGAGGGTCACGGTCGCGGTGCCGCGGCGGACGCGGATCGGGAGGGGGCCGCCTTCGGCGGTTGCGCCGTACTTGGCGCGGAACCGGTCGCCGAAGGTGGCGTCGGCAACGGGGATGTCGCCGACGGCGAGGAGGACGTCGCCGGAGCGGACGCCGGCGGCCTGGGCGGCGCTTCCTTCGGCGACGCTGGTCACGCGGACGCCGGCGGAGTCGGGCTGGGTGAAGATGCCGAGCCGCGGCTCGCGGATCGTGTCGGTGGCGTAGGCGAAGCCGGCGAGCGGGAGGACCGTCGCCCAGGGATACGGTTCGCGGCCGTCGATGTACTTCGTGTTGAAGTCGGCGAAGCTCCGGCCGCCGGCGGCGCGGCTGACGGCGCCCCACCAGTCAGCGTCGGTGAAGCCGCGGCCGTTCTTCCAGGTAGTGGTGTAGAGCTCGCGCATGACACCGTCGAGCGAGCGGCGGTTGTCGCTCGCGTCGCGGATCATGATGTCGAGCATGAAGCCGGCGAGCGAACCCTTCGGGTAGTAGAGGTATCCGGTGCCGTCGGTCGGGTGAATCCAGGTGGAGAGCGACGCGTCCTCGAGCGCGACCGGGGCGACGGCGCTCACCTCGGAGATCTTGCCGGTGGTCGTCTCGGCGAAGCTGTTGCTGTCGACGACGCCGCCGCGGACGAGGGCGAGGTCGGCATAGTAGTCGGTGATGCCTTCGCTGACCCAGAGCCAGGTGGTCGGCTGGGGCTGGTCATAACGGTAGGGCGTCATGTCGGCGGGGCGGAGCCGCTTGACGTTCCAGGCGTGGAAGATCTCGTGCGCGTAGAGCGACGGGATGAACGGGTTGCCTAACGCGAATGGCGAGATGATGTCGACGTGGGAGTTCTGGTGCTCGAGCCCGCTGGCGCCGGCGTAGGAGGAATCGGCGATCTGCATGACCGTGTAGGTCGAGAACGGCGCCTCGCCGAAGACGGCGATTTCGGGCGGCAGCGTCTTCGTGATGAAGCTCCACGCGTCGCGGCGGTTCTGGCCGGCGACGAAACCCTTGGGATACGACGCGAAGCGGGCCCAGACCGGACCGACCTTCGCGCTGTCGAGGTCGAACGACCCGACGAAGAAGGGCATGTCGACGAGATCGTGGAAGTTCTTCGCCGAGAACGTGCGGGCATTGGCGGCGCCCGGTGCACTCCCCGCCGCGTTAGGCAGGGCAGTCATCCCGGTGGCGACGAGCCATGAGGGCTCGGTGCGGATGGTGACGGTCGCTGGCCAGTCGAAGCCGCGTCCCTCGGGATAGAGGAAGACGTTCGTCCCATTGAACAGCGCGAAGTCCGGCTGCGTCCAGGCGATCGCATTGTCGAGCGAGTCGGCGACGAAGTCGAAGCGGACAGTCACGCGCTTCGCCCCCGCGGTGCGGATGCGCCACGTGTCGTAATCGACCTTGTCCCAATCGAGCGTCTTCCCGTCGCCGGTCGGGGTAAAGCCCGACACCCACTTCGCGAACCAGGTCATCTCGTAGGCGCCGGGCGTCCAGGCGGGGAGCGAGAGAATGACCGGGGCGGAGCCGCTGGTGGCGAAGCTCATCGAGACTTTCAGCGTCCGGGTGGGCGCGGTCGCGTTATCGAACTCGACCTCGTAGCGGATGTCGGAAATCGGCGCCGAGCTTGCGGGAGCGGTGCTGGTGGGTCGCGATTGCGCGATTGCGCGAGCGGGGGCGGTTGCTGCAGCTGTGGCGGCTGCGATCGTGGCGAGCAGCGGGATAAACGAACGGCGCATAGTTGGCTGACGGGCGTGGTTGGAGGTAATGCCAAGATACAGCGAAGGCCCAGCAGAATTCAGCGGAAAAAGTCACGGATTGGACTGGGGAATGCTCGCCCGTGAGGCGGGCCGCGCGAAGTGTGTGCAAGATGGGCGGTGGCTGGCGTCCAGGGAGAGGCCGATCTCGCGCGCGCACGGGTCGCGCCGGTACGTTGGCTGAACCCACACTCGAGGCGATCGAACATGAGCAGGTCGAAAGGCATCTTCGCGGCGGTGATCGTGGTCGCGCTCGCGTGTGGCACGAATGACCGGGCACAGAGCAGCGCCGCGAAGGACGGCGGCATGGTCGGCGATGTCTCGGGGCAGCTGCGCGGGGTGGAAGCAGGCGGAGGAGGCGGCGGAGTCGGCGCACCGGTCGCACAGTCGGAGATGGCGATGACCGTGGTGGCGGACACGATGGCCGCGCCCGAGCCCGCGACCCGGCCAGCCAATGGAACCGCGCAGGGCCCGGTGACATCGCCCGATGCGTCCGCGGCGATGATCATCCGGACCGGAAACGCCGCGATCAAGGTCGACTCTCTCGAAGTCGCGGTCGCGCAGACGCGCGCGCTCGCGCTGAGCGTCGGCGGCTACGTCGCCAACACGTCGATGCAGACCGGGCGCGACCAGCTTCGCAGCGCGACCATGGAGATCAAGGTGCCCTCGGCGCGGTGGGCGCAGCTGCTGACGGGACTCAAGCCGATTGGAACGCTCGAGTCGCTCAACGAGGAGGCGCAGGACGTCGGCGAGGAATTCGTTGACGCGCAGGCGCGGGTCGCGAACTCGCGCCGTCTCGAGGAACGTCTCATTTCCCTTCTCGCTACACGGACCGGCAAGCTGCAGGACGTACTGCAGGTCGAGCGCGAGCTGGCGCGGGTGCGTGAGGAGATCGAGCGTTATGAGGGGCGCATGCGATACCTGCGGACGCGTTCCGCGATCAGCTCGATGACGGTAACAGTGCATGAGCCGGCGCCAGTACTCGGCTCGCAGCCGGGACAAAACCCGATCGCCGACGCGTTTCGCGACGCGTGGCGGATCTTTGTCGGACTGGTGGCGTTTCTGATTTCGAGCCTTGGGGTGATCTTGCCGCTGGCGCTGATCGGCTGGCTGCTGTGGCGATTCGTGCTTCGGCGGGGGAGGAAGGTGGAGTAGATGCGCGGGGTTTAGAAACAGCG
>JANMAM010000232.1:0-3510 GCA_031359795.1 Gemmatimonadaceae bacterium | reverse complement strand
AGCGTCGATGTCGCCACCCCGCCTCTCGCTGCGTCGTGCAGCGTCGATGTCGCCACCCCGCCTCTCGCTGCGTCGTGCAGCGTCGATGGCGGACCGAGGTACCGGGGCGTTACCGCACCGCGAGGCAAGCGTCGAGACATTACCACGACGACTCGTTCCCTTCAGGCTCTCGCCCATGCGCGCTACTACGCTCTCCGTCACGATCGCCACCGTGGCGTTCAGTGCGCTCGCCCTCACTTCTCTGCCGGCGGGCGCGCAGTCCGACTCGGCCGCGGTTGCTCGCCTCGGCATGCGTGCCGACTCGATACTGCTCGCTGCCGTCCCGCGAGGCTTCAACGGCGTCGTCCGGATCGAGAAGAATGGCGCTGTCGTCCTCTTCAAGGGTTATGGAATGGCCAATCGCGAGCGCGCGATTCCCTTCACTCCCGAGACGGTCGTCCAGCTGGGCAACGTCACGAAGCACCTGACCCTGGCAGCATTGCTCCGCCTGCAGGTGAAGGGAGTGCTTCGCTTCACCGATTCACTGACGAAGTATTTCCCGGGGACACCGGCCGACAAGCGCCGCATAACGCTCGAACAGCTCGCGACCCACCGAGCCGGCCTGACCACACGGCTCGGCGCCGACGATCAACCAATCGGTCGCGACGAATTCACGAAGCGCGCGCTCGAAACACCGTTGCACGTCACGCCGGGAGCGTACGCCAACTACTCGAATGCAGGCTACGGGCTGCTCGCGGCGGTTATCGAGCAGGTCACGGCCGTGTCGTATGACGAAGCGATTCGCGATGCCGTGCTCGCGCCGCTCGACCTTGAGAACACGGGTGTCCTGCTGCCGGCGTTTGATTCGTCACGGGTGGCGCACGGATACATCAACAGCGTCGACCAGGGCACGATCCTGACCCGTCCCCACGCGGCGGATGGCCTCTGGTGGAACATGCGTGGCAGCAGCGGAACGCTTTCGACGTTAGGCGATGTGCACACGTTCTTTTCGGCGCTGTTCACGACCGACAAGCTGCTGACCACCGTGGCGACAAAACGGTATTTTGACGCGGCCGCGCCGGTCAAGTACGTCAGCCTCGACCGCGGGACGTCGTTCCTCTATGAACGGGTGCCCAAGCAGCGCGTCGAGGTCATCATCGCCTCGAACTCGAAGGAATCCGATGCCCTGGAGGTGAGGGGTCGGCTCGGCGGAGTGATCGAGCTCCTGCTCGAGGGCGCCGCCAAGGTGGCCGAGGCCGGCGTCAAACCGTCAAAGAAACGTGCCCCGGCGAAGTCGAGCTCGCGGAGAAAGAGGCATCGCTGGGGCCGGCATCACCACTGAGTCCGTAGCGCGGCTCACGCGTGCGATGCCCACGATGTCTCGCCGGGCTTGTACTCCGTGCACGGGTCGAAGCGCCCGGGCGACTCCGCGTATCGCATCGCCTTCGTGTACCCGATCTCCGACGTGAAGTAGCCGAGCATCGTCAGCTCCTTCATCATCCGGAAGTAGTGCGCCGGATCCTCCGGCTTCTTCGCGTCCATGTACGCCTTCTGCTCGCGGTCGAGCGACTCGAGGAGTATGAGTCGCTCCTTCGGCGTCGACGCCATGAACGACTTCCCGTTCGACTTCTGGCTCGCCTGCTCGAGCTGCTCCATCCCGGTGCGGAAGATCTTCTGATCCTTCGGCTCGTAGGAGTCGGTCACCATCAGCGCCATGAACGGCCCGACTTTCGCCGCCTTCGCGCCCGGCGTCTTCGTCTCCGGAAGAATGGTGTCGGCGACTTCGTCGAGGAGTTGAATGTCGCTCGGGCTGAATGACCCGACCGCGGTTCCACTCGCCGGGCGGTCGCGGCCGCAGGCAGACAGCAGCCCGCTTCCCCCGACGAGCGCGACCCCGCCGAGCAGGAAGCTCACCCGTTTCATCGCCTCGCGGCGATCGATCAATCCCTGTGGTTCCTGTTCTGATGACATGGTCGCGTCCCCCTCACGTCAGGCGCTGGCGCCCGGTCAGAGATTCCGGCGGTTGAGCTCCTGCACCGCATAGTCGGCGGCGCGCGCCGAGAACGCCATGTAGGACAGCGATGGATTCTGGCAGGCCGTCGACACCATGCACGACCCGTCAGTCACGAACACGTTAGGCGCGTCCCAGACCTGGTTGTGCGAATTGAGCACCGACGTCTTCGGGTCGCGGCCCATGCGCGCCGTGCCCATCTCGTGGATGCCCATGCCGGGGAAGCACGGCTCGTCGTACGTCGACACGTTCTTGAGCCCGGCCGCGCTCAGCGTCTCGGCCATGTCGTTCGCCATGTCGACCCGCATCAGCCGCTCGTTCTCCCCCGTCGCGCAGTCGATCTTCAGCACCGGCAGACCCCACTTGTCCTTCTTCGTCTCGTCGAGTGTGACCATGTTGGCGTGGTTCGGCAGCATCTCGCCGAATGCGGTACCACCCATCGACCACTTCCCCGGTTCGGCCGCGGCATCCTTGAACGCGCCGCCGACACCCAGCTCGGCGACCGCGCGCGACCAGCCTTCGCGTCCCGCGCCCCCCTCGTAGCCGAAGCCGCGCAGGTAGGGGCGCTTGTCGCCGAAAAGGTTGCGGTAGCGCGGGATGTACGAGGGGTTCGGACGGAAGCCGTAGAAGTACTTGTCCTCGAGCCCCTCGACCTTCCCCTGCGCGCCGACGCGGAAATGATGGTCCATCAGGTTGTGTCCGAGCTCCCCCGAGCTGCTGCCGAGTCCACCCGGCCAGATATCCGTCGCCGAGCGCATCAGGATCCAGGTCGAGTTGAGCGTCGACGCACAGAGGAAGACAACCTTTGCCTTGTAGTCGGTCGTCGTGTTGTTGATCGCGTCGAGCACGCGCACTCCCGACGCGCGTTTCTGCTGCTTGTCGTAGAGCACCTCGTTCACGATCGCGAATGGCCGCAGCGTCAGGCGGCCGGTCTTCACCGCTGCCGGCAGCGTCGACGACTGGGTGCTGAAGTAGGCGCCGTACGGACAGCCGAGCCAGCAGGCATCGCGGTACTGGCACGAGCCGCGGCCGGGGAGCGGCTGCGTCAGGTTCGCCGTGCGGCTCGAGATGAGCCGCCGCTTTCCGTCGAACAGCTTCGTCAACCGGCCGGCGACCAGCTCCTCGGCGCAGTTCAGCGCCATTGCCGGTTGGAACTCGCCGTCAGGCAGCTGCGGCAACCCTTCCTTCGAGCCGGCGATGCCGGCGAACTTCTCGACGTGGCTGTACCACGGGGCCATGTCCGCGTAGCGGATCGGCCAGTCGACCGCGATGCCTTCCTTCGCGTTCGCCTCGTAGTCGAGGTCACTCCAGCGGAAACTGCAGCGCCCCCACATCAGCGAGCGCCCGCCGACGTGATACCCGCGATACCAGTCGAAGCGCTTCACCTCGGTGTACGGTGACTCTTCGTCCGACGCCCACCAGTCGAGGTTCTTCTCGTTGAGTGGGAAATCCCGCTTGAGCACGGGGTAGCGGCTGATCATGTCCTGCGTGCGTCCGCCGCGGTGCGGATACTCCCACGG
>JANMAM010000066.1:0-8191 GCA_031359795.1 Gemmatimonadaceae bacterium | reverse complement strand
GCTCCTCCGCTGTGCCCCACAGCAGTTCACCCCCGCCGCGATGGGCTCCCCCCGCTTGCCCCACAGCAGTTCACCCCCGCCGCGATGGGCTCCCCCCGCTTGCCCCACAGCAGTTCACCCCCGCCGCGAAAGTTCAACCGCTGCGGCAGTCCTCTGCGCGTACTCTGCGCCTCTGCGTCTCTGCGGCGCGGTTGCAGTCCTCTCCGATCTCGCCTCGCTCTCACCTCGCCCGCCACGAATTGTTCGTCGTGTCCGCGTCCACCCAGATCCCGCCGTCGAGACTGACCGATCGCAAGCGCTTTCGCGTCGCGATCTCCAGGCTCGTCCGCTTCACATTCGCCGCCCAGATCGACGGTGTCCTGTGCAGCGTATCCGCGCTTCCGTCGCTGTAGGCCAGGCGAATATCCACGGGAGCCGGCATGCCACCGATGTTGTCGAGCACCACGCTGTAGCCGGTGCGCGTCCTGTTCACGTTCTTCACCGCCACGTCGATGTAGCTGTTCTCGAAGTACCAGCTCTTCCAGAACCAGTTCAGGTCGCGACGGGAGGCGTCGTTGAAGGAGTAGAAGAAGTCCCACGGCGTCGGGTGCTTCCCGTTCCAGCGGTTCATGTACTCATGGAGCGACGTCCTGAACAGCGCGTCGCCGAGCAGCTCCTTGAGCGCGAGGTAGCCTAACGCGGCCTTCCCGTAGGCGCTGTTCCCCCAGGCGGACCCCTGCAGCACATCTGCGGGGGTGATGATCGGCAGGTCGCCGACAGGCGAGGGGTTCCTGATCCAGTTGTTGACGCGGAACTGCTTGAAGAACGTCGCGGCCTCGGCCCGGCCGATGTCCTCCTGCCCGATCAGGTACTCGAAGACCGTCGCCCAACCCTCGTCCATGAACGCGTAGCGCGTTTCATTGATTCCCATGTAGAACGGGAAATACGTGTGCGCGATCTCGTGTTCGGCGACGAAGCGGGAGAAGATCCGGTCGGTGTAGGTCTCGTCGTTCGCCATCATCGGATATTCCATCCCGGCGAAGCCGCGGAACACCGTCGTCTTCTCGTAGGGGTACGGTACGCCGGGCCACCTGTGCGAAAACCAATCGAGCGCGTGCCGTCCGAACTGCACCATTTCGCGGAAGTCGGCCGAGCTGTCGTCGTACGCCGCCTGGACGCTGGCGCGGCGACGGGTGGCATCGTCGACGATGACGCTACCCGCGTCCCAGCTGAAGTGGTCGCTCAACCCGAACGTCATGTCGGGGATGTTGCGCGCCGAGAAGCGCCAGCTGTTCATCGGTCGTTGCACCGTTACGCGCTTCGCTGCCCGGTCCTGCGCGGTCGCGACGTGGACCGTCGAGTCGGAGGTGAACGACGACTGGAAGCGCTCGAGCACCGCGGGCTGCAGCACCGCACTCGCGTTTGTCAGCGTCCCCGTCCCCCATACGATGTAGTCCGGCGGGACGTTGATCGTGACGTCGTAGTCGTTGAAGTCGCTGTAGAACTCCTGCTGGCCGGTGAACGTCATCGTGTCCCAGCCGTCGTAATCGTCGTAGACCGCGATGCGGGGATAAAAGTACGCGAGGAAGTACGTTGTCGAGTCGATCATTCCCTCGCGTCCGCTCTCCCGCGAAATGTCGTAGTGCCAGTCGAAGGTCAGGCGCACCGAATCGTCAGGCACGAGCGGGGTCACGAGCTCGAGCGGCTGCCAGGTGAAGAATTGCGGGCTGTCCTCCCACGGACGCTGCTGGCCGTTCACGGTGACGCGATCGATGTGCACGCCCGACGTCAGGTACGCCTCGGCTGCACCGCCGTTGCGCGGCGCACCCGGCTTGTGGGTGTTGAGAAAGAGCTTGATGATCAGCGTCCGAAGCGTGTCCGGGCTCGCATTCCAGTAAGTGATCTCCTCGCTTCCCCTGATCGCGCGGTCCGGGGGCATCGCTGTCATCGTGATCGAGTAGCGCGCGCGATTCTGCCAGTAGCTGCGCCCCGGGCGCCCGTCCAGTGCGCGCGTACCCTTCGCGTACGCCTGCCTCACGGCGCGTGGGACGTACAAGCTCGTTTGCCCCCGTTCTGACGTCGTTGCCGACCCCGAAACAGATTTCGGTGCTGTTTGTGCGAGAGCGCGGTGCGGGAACGGGGCAAAAAGGCAAAAAGCCACGGTGAACAGCGCGGCTGCTGACAGCGGCGAAAACGAAGCTCGGATGCTCGCGATCATTTGGGCGTGCTCGTGTCGAGGGAGGGTGCGGCGGTAGCAACCGCGATCCAGTGGTGTCGGCTTGGGGTCTCCGGGCTTATCTTCGGCCCTCTCGCCACCAATCATGGCACCAATCATGGCTGGCTGCACCGAGGTTACCATCATCAGGCGGCCCGGCAATCCCGGTTCGTACAGATCGCTGACTTTCGAGGCCTGGCTTCAGAATCCATGACACGCGCACTTCGCTCGATCGCATTGCTCGGTCTCGCAGCCTGTGCGGCTCGCATGCAATCGCCCGCACCGGCCGGCGATCTCGCGCGGCTGCAGGCGCGCGCGCAGAACGTGACGATCACGCGCGACGATTGGGGAATCGCGCACGTCCGAGGGAAGACCGACGCCGACGCCGTCTTCGGGATGATCTACGCGCAGGCCGAAGATGATTTTCACCGCGTCGAGACGAACTTCATCAACGCGATGGGGCGGCTCGCTGAAGCAGAGGGCGAGTCCGCGATCTATCAGGACCTGCGAATGAAGCTCTTCATCGATCCGGACACGCTCGAGGCGCAGTACGCGTCGAGCCCCGCCTGGATGAAGTCGCTGATGGATGCGTGGGCCGACGGATTGAACTATTACCTCGCGACACACCCGCGGGTGGAGCCACGGGTGATCAGGCACTTCGAGCCCTGGATGGCACTCTCGTTCAGCGAAGGCAGCATCGGCGGCGACATCGAGAGCATCTCGATCGCTCAACTCGCCGCCTTCTACGGAAAGCGAACTGTTGGATCGCTGCCACGTCCTGGCGCGCTGGCGTCCGGCGCTGGCGAGACGGTCGATCCATCCCGGTACGTCGAGCCGACCGGCTCCAATGGCTTCGCGGTCGCCCCCGCCAACGCAGCGAACGGCCGCGCGCTTCTCCTCATCAACCCGCACACCTCGTTCTTCTTCCGCTCCGAGCTGCAGATGACGAGCGACGAGGGGCTCAATGTCTACGGGGCGGCAACGTGGGGGCAGTTCTTCATCTATCAGGGCTTCAACGCGCGCACGGGCTGGATGCACACGTCGAGCGGCGTCGACGTGATCGACGAATTCGCCGAAGCAGTCGTCGACAGTGGCGGCCGTCGCTACTATCGCTACGGGCGAGAGACGCGGCCACTCATGACGTCGGTCATAACGGTTCCCTATCGCACCGCAGGCGGCACGATGTCGGCGCGGTCGTTCACCGTCTATCGGACGCACCACGGCCCGATCGTTCGTGAGGCGAACGGCAGGTGGATCAGCGTCGCGCTCATGAATACGCCTGTTGCCGCGCTGCAGCAGTCCTGGCTCCGCACCAGGACGATCGACTACGCCTCGTTCGTGAAGGTCGCCGAGCTGCGCGCGAACTCCTCCAACAACACGATCTTCGCCGACGCGAGCGGTAACATCGCGTACCTGCACCCGCAGTTCATCCCGCGGCGCGATGACCGGTTCGACTTCACCCGCCCCGTCGACGGCAGCGACCCGGCGACCGACTGGCAGGGGCTCACCCCCCTCGACTCGGCGCCGCGCGTGCTCAACCCGCCTAACGGCTGGGTCTTCAACACCAACGACTGGCCGTACTCGGCGGCCGGACCATACAGCCCGAAGCGCGAGAAATTTCCCCGCTACATGGACACCGCCGGCGAAAACCCGCGCGGCCTGCACGCGCGGATGGTGCTCGAGAACAAGCACGATTTCACGCTCGCGTCGCTCACCGCGGCCGCCTACGACCCGTATCTCACCGCCTTCGCGCGGCTCGTCCCGACCCTTCTCGCGGCCTACGATACGACGCCCGCGTCCGACCCGCTGAAAGCGCAGCTCCGTGAGCAAATCGCGATGCTTCGCGGCTGGGACTACCGTTGGAGCACCGCGTCGGTGCCGACGTCGCTCGCCGTGTTCTGGGGAGAGGAGCTCTGGAGCGAAGCGCGCAGGAATGACGACGAGACAATCTCGGCGTACGACTACATGGCGGCGCGGACGTCGCCATCGCAGAAGCTGCAGGCGCTCGCTCGCGCCACCGCTCGCCTCGAGCGCGACTTCGGCAGCTGGCGCACACCCTGGGGAGACATCAACCGCTTCCAGCGGCTGACCGGTGACATCGTCCACCCCTTCGACGACAGCGCGCCGAGCATCCCGGTCGGCTTCACCTCGTCGCAGTGGGGTTCGCTCGCGTCGTTCGGCGCGCAACCGCGCAACGGATCGAAGAAGTACTACGGCACGAACGGCAACAGCTTCGTCGCGGTCGTCGAGTTTGGTGACAGTGTGCGCGCGCACGCGGTGACGGCGGGTGGGGAAAGCGGTCATCCCGACTCGCCCCACTTCAACGATCAGGCGCTCCGGTACAGCACCGGGACGCTGCGAGAGGTTTATTTCTATCCCTCGCAACTCGCCGGACACACCGAGCGCAGCTACCACCCCGGGATGTGACCGAGACACCTGCACTCCACGCCGAAGCGCACCGAACCAACCGCGTCGGCTGGCTCCGCGCCGCGGTGCTCGGCGCAAACGACGGATTGATCTCGACGTCGAGCCTGATCGTCGGCGTCGCGGCGACCGGCGCGGGCCGCGCCTCGGTGCTCGCCGCCGCGGTCGCGGGACTCGCTGCCGGAACGATGGCGATGGCCGCGGGAGAGTATGTGTCGGTGAGCTCGCAGGCCGACACGGAGCGCGCCGACCTCGAGCTCGAGCGCCGCGCGCTGGCGTCGAACGAAGTGGGCGAGCGCGCCGAGCTGGCGGCGATTTACGTCGGGCGCGGCCTGACGCCGGAACTGGCCGACGAGGTGGCCGCGCAATTGATGGCCAGTGACGCGTTAGGCGCCCACGCCCGCGACGAGATCGGCCTCTCCGACGTACTCAGCGCGCGCCCCTTGCAGGCCGCGGCCGCCTCGGCGGTGAGCTTCGCGATCGGGGCGCTCCTGCCGGTGTTGCTCTGCGCGATCGCGCCATGGGGGATGGTCACGCGATTCGTGTTCGGGAGCTCGCTCGTCCTGCTGGCGGTGCTCGGCAGCTTCGCGGCGCGCACTGGCGGCGCGTCGCAGTTCGCCGGCGCGCTGCGCGTGACGCTCTGGGGCGGGCTGGCGATGGGAATCACCGCCGCTGTCGGAAAGATGTTCCACGTCGCGCTCTGACCCCATGAGCGATCGTCTCTCGCGCATTCGCTTGCCGCATCCGCTGGTGCTCCTGCTGCTCGCGGTCGCGGTGGCGGCGCTGCTCACCTGGATTCTCCCTCCCGGCGAGTATGACCGGCGCGAGGATCCTGTGACGCATCGGAGTGTCGTGGTCGCGGGCACCTATCACGCGGTGCCGCGTGCACCGGTCGGACCGTTCGCGGCGTTTGTCGCGATTCCCCGCGGAATCGTCGAGGCTGCCGATGTGATCGCGCTCATCCTGCTCGCCGGCGGGGCCTGGGTGGTCGTCGACCGTATCGGAGCGTTAGGCAGGCTCGTCAACGCGTTGGTGGGCAGGCTCCGCGACCGGGGGCTGATCGCGATCCCGATCATCAGCGTCTTCTTCGCGGCAATGGGCGCGCTCGAGAACATGCAGGAGGAGATCATCCCGCTCGTTCCGATCCTGCTCGTGCTTGGCGCGGGGTTGGGGATCGACGCGGTGAGCGTAGTCGCGATGAGCGCGGGAGCGGCGATGATCGGCAGCGCCTTCGGGCCGAGCAATCCGTTCCAGGCGGGAATCGCGATGCAGCTTGCCGGGCTACCCGTCTCGACCGCGGGCACGCTCCGCATCGCGATGCTCGGCGTCGCGGTTGCACTGTGGATCGGCTGGACGATGCGCCATGCCGCGAGGATGCGGACGACGATGCCGAGCCCTGTCGCCGGTGACCGTGCGCCGGTCTCGGGACGCGACGTACTCGTGCTGCTCATCGTCTCCGCGCCGGTGCTGGTTTACGTCTACGGCTCGCTCGAGATGGGCTGGGGGTTCAATGAATTGTCGGCCTGTTTCCTGGTCGCCGGCATCGTCGCGGGGTTGGTCGGCGGCCTCGGCGTCGCCGGGACGACCAGCGCGTACATCGACGGAATGCAGAGCGTGATCTCGGCGGGGGTGCTGATCGGCGTCGCACGCAGCATCTCGCTCGTGCTCAGCGACGGCCACGTGATCGACACGATCCTCCAGTCGATGGCCGGAGCGTTAGGCGGCGCCTCGTCGGCGGCGGCGGTGCTGCTGATGATCCCGGCGCAGTCGCTGATCCATGTGTTCGTGCCGAGCGTGAGTGGCCAGGCGGTGCTGACGATGCCGGTACTGGTACCGCTCGCCGACCTGCTCCACCTGCCCCGGCTCTCGGTCGTGCTCGCCTACCAGATGGGCGCCGGCCTGACGGAGCTGCTCACGCCCACCAATGGGGCGCTGATGGCCGTGCTGCTCGCCGCGGGGGTTTCGTACCAGCGCTGGCTGCGGTTCGCGCTGGTCGGTGTCGGCATCACGCTGCTCGTTGGGATCGCGGGAATCGTGGTGCTGCTGGCGGCATGAGCGGTGGGTGGCCCCCGGAATTCCCTGCTTTCAGCGGTCGCGGCAAGCACTGGCGTACCATGTGCACTAGCGGCGTCAGCGATGGTCGCCGCTCCGCTCGTGTACGGGCCGCGACCGCGACCCGGCACGACGCCGGAGATCTTCGGACTTGTGAGGGAGCGGATGGTACGTCAGGCCGAAAAGGTGATGGTCAGCTTCGCCGCTGGTGTTGCGCTCATCGCCAGCACGTCGGCGGCCGCGCAGCAGCCCGGCGCGGACAGCCCGAGCAAGGCGCTCGAAGGCCGGTGGAAGCTCGAGCTCTACCTCGGCGCGCCGAGCGCGCGCACCACGCCGATGGCGGGCCAGATCAACGGCGAGATCGCCTTCAGCAACACATCGTGGTGGAACCCGCGCGACCGCTTCGGCCGGCACAGTCTCGACCTCCAGTCGTTCTTCGGACGCTCATTCCTGCGCCCGGCCAACGTCACGCCATTCGGTCCCGGCGACACTTCGATGGTCACCGAGATCAGCGGCAACGTGCGCGGCGATACGGTCAACATCGACTTCATCCCGCGCATCGATCACGGCGGGATCTCGATGTGGGGCCGCTTCTGGGGCGACTCGGCCAAGGGCAGGTGGAACCGCCGCGGTACCGATGGTGACGGCGACTTCGTTCTCCGGCGCATCTCGAGCGAAGCCGTCAGCGTCGCAGCGATTCCCGACGGGCGGCCAGTAGCAGTAGCGGTCGCGGTTGCGCCGGAAAAACCCCTGACCAAAGCGCAGCTTCGCGCAAAGGAACGGGCCGACGCGCTGGCGAAAGCGAAGGCGGACGCCGAGGCACGCACTCTCGCCCGCACTCAGGCCCAGGAGAAAGCGAAGGCCGACGCACTCGCCAAGCGCCAGGCGCGCGACTCCGCGGTTGCACAGGCAGCCGTGCTCGCGAAGGCAAAGAAGGATTCGCAGACACAGGCACTCGCCACCGCGAAGGCGACGAGGGATTCGACGGCCGCCGCGAAACTCGCTGCGACGAAGGCGATGAAGGATTCCGTGGCCGCTGCACGGCTCGCGGCCCGCGCTCCGCGTCCGGCTGCCACGGCGACGGCGACCACCACCGTCGCCGCGAGCACGTCTGCCACCGCTCCCGCCACGACTGCGGCTACTACGCCGCCCGCCACGACGACGCGCCCGCCTAACGCTCCGCCGCCGGCCGCGAGCGCGCTCGCATCCACCGCGCCGACGACGTCAGCATCAGCAACAGCGTCAGCGTCAGCGTCGACACCCGCCCCCGCGGCCGCACGCCCGACCGCGACCCCAGCGGCCGCCCCGGTGACCGTCGCGAGCACCGCACCCGGAGCGGCACCGCTCCGGGTGCGCGTGTACGACATCGCCTCCAACAGCTATTTCTCGACGAAGTATTCGCTGAAGCTGCCTGACGGTCACTGGCTGTACGGCACCTTGAAAACCGGCAAGAACCCGGAAGGTTGGGGACCTGCGGTCGTCCGGGCGCCGGGGAAGTACGAGATCGAGGTCACTGACTTC
>JANMAM010000194.1:0-2178 GCA_031359795.1 Gemmatimonadaceae bacterium | reverse complement strand
GGGCAATGTCGCCGGGACCGTCGTCCTGCGCTGGTGCGGACATGGCGGATGAGGGATCGAGCGAAGTCCGGCGGCCGCGCGCCGTCCATGGCGACACCGTTAGGCGCCCGCTCCCCCACCTCGCCGCCGCGGCCCCGGTGGTCGCGGCGCCTCGTCTGCGATCCAGTCCTCGTCCGGTGCCCTCGGTCGCTCCTGATCCCGGCTGACGTTTGAGGTCACGATCGCCGCGAAGATGAAGTTTTCGGAGGGCACGGGTGACCCGTGAAGCCGGCGCAGCATCGCCAGCTGCCCGGCGTGCGTCATCGCGTCCGCGAGCGGACCCTGGAGGAACTGTTCGTCACTGATTCGCGCGGCCAGGGCCGGATCGGCAAAATCTCGGTGGAGCTCGCCGAGCGTCTCGTGGAAGCGGGCGATTTCGGCGTCGATCGATGGCAGCCGGGGCGGCTCGAAATCCCCGCCGTGCAGCATCGTCCGCGCATAGCCCATCAGGCCGGTCATGTGCCAGAGGAGCTCGAAGGGCGTGCGAGCATTCGGACCGGCGCGGAAATCGGCGAAGCCGTCCGGTGCATCGCGCAGCGCCTTCTGCGTCCGGTACGCGAGCGCGGCGAGGAAGTGCTGCAGCAGGTGGCGTGATTCGTTCATGACTCCAGAGGTGAACCGTTAGGCATGACCGCGCCCGGCCGATCAATCGTAGCGCAGCGCACTGATCGGATCCACCAGCGCGGCCCGCCGCGCCGGGATGAACCCCGCGGCGAGCGCGACGAGCGCGAGCAGCACCGCGGCCCCCGTCACCGCCACCGGATCGTGCGCCTTGAGCTCGTACAACAGCGAACGCGCCGCGGTTCCGAGTCCGATTGCCGCGAGGATGCCGACAGTCCCGCCGATCACCAGCATGATCGCGACCTGCCGCATCACCAGCCGCCGCACCCTCGGCGCGTCGGCACCGAGCGCCATCCGCACGCCGATCTCGCGCGTCCGCTGCGTGACCGAGTAGGAGAGCACTCCGTACAGGCCGACTCCCGCGAGCAGCGTCGCCAGCAGCGCGAACGCGCTCGACAGCACCGAGATCATGCGGTCGAGGAAGATGTTCTCCTTTACCTGCTGCGGCATCGTCTTCAGCTCTTCCACCGGCAGACTCGGGTCGATGCGCTTCATCACCGAGCGAAGGGTGCCGAGCATGTGCCCGGGCTCCAATGTCCCCTTCACGTAGAAATCGAGATTCCCCGAGCTCGCATCCTGCCGCCACGGCGTGTAGAACACTGCCGGCACCGAGTCCTTCACGTCATTGTACTTCACGTTCCGGACGACGCCGACGACCTGGATGTTGAGGGAATCACCGTCGCCCGTGCCCATGAATTTTCCGACGGCGTCGTTGCCGAGGCCGAACTTCCTCGCGAATTCCTGGTTGACGATCGCGACGCGCTGCGAGCCAACCCGGTCGGAGACGGTGAACTCGCGTCCCGCTACAAGCGGTACATCGAACGTCTTGAAGTAGTCCGTCCCGATCTCGTTGAAGCGCGAGCCGCAGTTCTGGTTCGCGCACTTCGAGCGGTTGCATCAGCAGCTGGTCGAACATCGAGTAGATCGCCGCGTTCGCCCCGATGCCCAGTGCGAGCGAAAGCACCGCGATCGCGGTGACGAACGGCGTCTTCAGCAGCATGCGCGCAGCGAGCCGGATATTTCGCATCGGACAGTGGGTCGAAGGCGGGTCGTTCTGCAGGGGTCACGCGTTCGGACACCCGGGACGGCTCGAAGGTTGGTGACGGCGTGGTACGGGCCCGGCCCGCGCCCGGTTTCCGAAAAATGGTACGTCAAACCCTCCGGTCACACGAGCTCAAACAGTTCGTGAGGCAAGCGGTGCGAGACGATCTCACCCACTTGCCCACACGCTTCGACCGCGGCGCGATTCATCGCTCCGTGCCCCCTGTGACCCCTGTGGTTAATGCTTTCTTGAGCGACAGCATTAACCGCAGGGTGCACAGGGGACACAGGGTGGGGTTGCGGAGCACTCCAAACCGCGTGACAATAAGGCCTTGGTGGGGCACGCAGCGCGAGACCATAAGGAGCGCACATGACACGTCCATCGGCCGCCGCGGTCGCGATTCTCCTCAGTCTTCACCCGCTCGCTGTGGGCGCACAGGGGCACGCGCATCCCGCTGCCCCGCTGCCGGGAGAGTT
>JANMAM010000187.1:0-2733 GCA_031359795.1 Gemmatimonadaceae bacterium | reverse complement strand
CGCGTTGGCGAGGGCGACCCCATCGGCGAGCTCGCGACGGCTGTCGCGGGTGACCACCATCGACATTTCGGTGCGGATGCCGCGGCTGAGCAACGTCGCCGCGGCGAGCAGTGCGCGTCGGAAGCTGCCGTGTCCGCGCTGTCGGTCGTGCGTCGCCTCGGTCGCGCCACTGAGGCTGATGCGAACGAAGGTCGGTGGATGGCGAAGCAGCAGCGGCAGGTGACGCGGAACCAGCCAGCCGTTGGTGACGAACCGGTACGAGATACTTCGCGCGTGCAGTTCGTCCACCGCGGCGGGAAACATCTCGGCGGCCAGCGGCTCGCCGCCGGTGAAGACGACCGCAAGCGGATTGAACTCCGCGCTCGCCTGGTCGAGGATGCTGCGGAAGAGCGTGAGGTCGAGATGCTCGACGTGCGCCTGGTGCGACCCGCGGATGCAGTGCGTGCAGTGCAGGTTGCAGAGATTCGACAGCTCGAAGGCGAGCGTGAGCGGGCGCACTCCCTGCTCAGGGAGAGGGGGTGCCGATCTCGTACACGACGTAATCCCACAACGCGACTGAATTGTCGGGACCCGCAATCCCGAACTGGAGGAGCGGCGCGGTACCAAGGTACTGCGTGGTCGAAAACGTACCGTAGGTAATTCCTCCGCGCCGCGTGCCGTCCACCAGGAACACGGCGCTGTCCGCGGCGTATTTGCGGAGCTGATACGTGTGGTACGCGGCAATCGTGTTCATCACGAACGGCGTTCCGAGAAATGCGTTGTTCGCGTCGATGAAGCCAACCTGGCTTCCGTTGATCCCGAAGGCGACGAATCTTGTGCTGTCGTCGATCACGAGGCGAGCCGTGGACGTACGCCCTGTCACGCCCGTGTATCTGATCAACCCCTCCATGTACGCGCTCGTGGTCCCGGCTAGCGAGTCGCGGCGGTAGAAGCTAATCTCAGCCCCGCTCGGGCCCGGGTTCACCGTGAGTACGCCACCGGTCGCGCTGTGTGTCCCGTTACCCGACTTACGCAGGCGCCATCTCGGCTCGCTCTGCGTGTCGGGTAGCGAATCGCCCTCGTAATCGACCTTCCAGCGGGTCTCGATAGGCGCGACCCACGGCGCGCTCACCAGCACGTCGAAGGTGAAGGCCGTCACCTGAGTGTCGGCCTCGAACACCCATGTCTTCCGAACGAGCGTGGTATCGCGTAACCCGTTGACTGCATCGAGCCGGTCCGGCCAGTACCAGTATGACTGAAGCGGCGCGTTGAATGCCAATTGGCCGTGGGCATTCTTCACGGTTACCGTACAGGCGGGGCTGCACGCGCTCGATGTAGCGCCAACCGTCGGCCCGGAGTTGACGAAGACGAAGATGCCGAGCGTGTCGGGGGGGAGCAGGGAGGCCTGCTCGTCACCGATGGCATACGACAAGAGATTTCTCAGCCCGACGTTCGCGCTGTAGGTCTTCTTGCCCAAAACCGGCGCGCTCTTTACCACCACCGAATTGTAGATGCGGACTGTCGTACCCTGATTTCCGTAGATGGCGGCGTTGACGCCCAAGCTCGGCGACAGTCGCCCGACCGAAGGCGAGATCGGGTCGAATGTCAGGGTGCCAGCCGCAACGTCAACGGTGCCGCGGAGCGTCGCAATACCCGGGAGAGGATGAGTAGTCGGCGGCAAAACGCCGCGCGAAGAACCATCGCTGCAGGCAGCCGCTCCCCAGAGCGCGATCAGCGCCACGCAAAAGCGCAATGAACGCATCATGGGCAAAACCCCTGGCTGCACGGAATGGATGCCTGCTGCGGCCCGCCGTTGCTGGAGTCGATGCCAAAATCCTGCGGGTACTGTACCTGAGTCAATGCGGTCAGCGACGCGTGGGACGTGAGTGTCGGTGTGACCCACGGCTTTCGCGGTGATCCCGGCATCGACGGGGATTCGTCATGCGACATGTATGACCTCTGTCCATTGACCGGCACACGATATCGGCGCGCACCCGAGTGGACGCGCGCCAATCCGCCATGCCGGCACGTAGGAATACGATTTTAGCCCCCAGGTGGTAACTCGAGGGAAACGCCAGGACGCAATTACCAATCGGTCAACGCGTATTCGGATGCGTTCGCCATGCAGCGTCCTCCCCGGACGAGGCGTCTCGCGGATGACGGCCCAGATACAGCTAGCGACGCGAAACTGTTGGGTACCTGCTGCCCAGAGTGCAACACGCGACGATGCGCGAATCGTTCCCCGGCTGACACCGGATCGCCCGTTGCGATAGCACGAGTCGAATCGCATCATGGCCAGAATCCTTGGCTACAGGCGATCGCCCGCGGTGGGATTCCGTTGATCGAGCCGCTCGCGTCATCCCATCGCCGGCGCGAGGCACGCGGCCCTGAGCCCCCGACGAGCCAGCCACGCCCGCAACCTGAAGACGATTAGAAAGTTCTAATAGTAACGTTCGCCGACAAAATGAGGCGTGGTTCACCCCGGGTCAATAGCGAATCCCGTTGCACCGTTAGTCACACCGCTCGAGAGGCCACCGGGCCGCCCGGCAGCGAGCATCGGGCGCGTGCCCGGGTGGTGTCGGATGGTGACCTGGCTCGCAGCGTGCGCGCGCGCCGCGCGCCTGCGCTGCGCAGAGCTGCAACACTACCGCGAGCTCACGCTGGCGCGCGGCCGGGTCGTCGGTGATCTCCGCCAGCGCCGCGACACGATCTCCGTTAGGCAGGAGGCGATTGCGATCCGGGCTGCGTTCAGCG